>NZ_JAWIRU010000002.1:185216-244335 GCF_036320025.1 Stenotrophomonas sp. SMYL86 | reverse complement strand
CGGCCCCACGCAACCGGGGCTGCATCGCCCGGGCACCGGGGGCGCATCGCTGGGGGGCCGCCCCGCGGCCGCCACTACCGGAAGCGTAGGGTAGTGCCGGCCGCTGGCCGGTTCTCCCTGATGCGGGAATCAGTGCCCTTGACCCGCTCTCCCGCCGTGACCAACATGCGCCATCACCGCTGACGGATCACCGCGATGTACCGCACCTTTGCTGCTGCATTGCTCTGCGCCCTGTTCGCTGCTCCGATCGCTTCGGCGCGTGAGTCCCCTGGCGATCTTTCCAATCAGCTCGACACCCAACTGCAGGCCAACCGCGAGCGCTACGGCATCGCCGGCCAGGCGGTACTGGTCGCGCACAATGGCCAGGTGCTCTACCAGGGCGCCAGCGGCGAACGCGATCCCGCTGCCCATGTGCCTGCCACTGTCGACACCATCTTCGCCGCGCAATCCATGGCCAAGCTGCTGACCAGCACACTGGTGATGCAGCTGGTCGACCAGGGCAAGGTGGATCTGGACGCACCGGCCAGCCGTTATGTTCCGGACCTACCGACGGCATGGCAGGCGATTCACGTACGCGATTTCCTCAACCACAGCTCGGGTATCGGCGAGTATTACGACCGGGTGGACAACCGCTGGGTGAGCAAGGGCTACACCGGAGTGGCGCCTAACCTTGGCGCTGCACTGAAGGTGGCCGGCGCGACACCGATGCAGTTCGTCACCGGCAGCCGAGTGCAGTACACGCAGGCCAACTACCTGGTGCTGACCGCCTTGCTGGAAGCGCATTACCGCAAGCCCTACCCGGCCATCGCGCGCGAACGCATCCTGCTGCCATTGAAGATGACCAGTACCTCGTGGGGCATCACCAGCGTGCCGGCCACGCGCGCGGCGGTGCCTTACATCGGCAAGGACGGCCAACTGCAGCCGGCCAATGAAGACCCCTGGCCGAACTACGGTTGGGGCCACGCCGACCTGCGGACCACCGTGGGCGACATGAACCGATTCCTGCAGGCGCTGGCGACCGGCAAGCTGCTGCGCACGTCCACGCTGGAAACGCTCTGGCAGCCGCAGAAGCTGAGCGGCGGCGGCAGCAATTTCTTCTCCACCGGTTGGGACACCACTCGCAGCGACGGCTACACCCAGGTCGGCCACGATGGTGGCACCCGCGTGCGGGCACGGCTGGCCTACAAGGGCACGCTGGCCAGCGGTTACTGGGTATTCGTGTACCTGACCAACGGCAGCGCCCGCAATGTCTGGTCGAGCACGCTGGTCGAGAGCACGATGGCGGTGGCCGCGCCGGAGGAGTTCCCACATACGGTGTTGTCCGAGCGACTGATCGCGTATGCGCTGGATGACAGCGCTGGCGCGGCCGAAGCTGTGCATCGCTGGCTGCGCGACAGCAACAAGGTTGCTGCCAGTGAACTGGAACGCGCGATCAATGCCGATGGTTACGCGATCCGCGAGAGCCTCGGGGCACGCAAGGCAGTAAAGGTATTTGCTCTCAACACCGAGCGGTATCCGGATTCGGCAAATGCGTGGGACAGCCTGGCGGAATGCCATGCGGCGCTGGGTGAGAAGGAAGCGGCCGATCGGCTGTATGCAAAGGCCAAGGCGCTGGCGAAGCCGGCTCTGTAGAGTCGAGCCGTGCTCGACTCCGGGACACAGAGGCAGTCGAGCAAGGCTCGACTCTACAGAAAGCGAAAGACAGTCGAGCAAGCTCGACTCTACAAGGAGCGCGGGCGGCCATACGCCGCCGATGGGTGACGTGACGCCGCCGACCTGTTAACTTGCGCGCCACTTTCGTGGTTTACAGCATTCCCGCATGTCGCTCTCGTCGTACCGCCCCGCCCCGTCGCTGTTGTTCCTGGCCGTTTCTCTTGGCCTCTCCTCCACCGCCGCTGCGGCCCCGCAGGCCACCACGCTGGATGCGGTGCAGGTCACCGCCGCCGATGCCAGCGCCCAGGCGCGCGAGGCGCTGAAGCGCGTACCCGGCGCCAGCAACGTCATCGACGTGGCCAAGGCGGACAGCCGGCTGTCCAGCAGTGCCGATGTGCTGGCCTACCAGCCGGGCATCAGCGCGCAGTCGCCGGGCAACGAAGGCACCAAGATTTCGATCCGTGGCTCAGGCATCAACCGGGGCCCGGGCGCGCATGCCTCGGGTATTGCGGTGTCGATCGACGGCCTGCCACTGACCGGCCCGGGCGGCACGCCCTACGAGCTGCTGGAACCGCTGTGGCTGTCCCGCGTGGAAGTACTGCGCGGCGCCAACGGTTTCGAGCGTGGCGCGCTGGCACTGGGCGGTGCCATCGACTACATCAGCCGCAGCGGCCGTGATTCGGCGGGCGTGCAACTGCACTACGAAGCCGGCAGCCGTGGCTACCAGAAGCGCGGCATCAGCTGGGGCGGCGTCAATGGCGATGTCGATTACTTCCTGGCCTACACCGATACCGAATTCGACGGTTACCAGCGTCATGCGCGCGGCGACGGCAAGGGTGCGATGGCCAACATCGGCTGGCAGATCACGCCAGACCTGCAGACGCGCTTCTTCGTGCGCTACCGCGAGACCAATCACGAAACGCCCGGTCGCTTGACCCGCGATCAGATCCGCAACGATCCACGCGCCGCGAATGCCGCCAACCTGGCCATCGATGCGCGTCGCCCGCAGCCGGGCAGCACCTGGTTGGGTAACGTCACCACGTTGCAGATCGATGAGAACTCCTCGCTGCAGGCCGGGCTGGTCTACCACAAGTACCCGATGGACTTGAACGAGAGCCTGTACCGGCAGCAGCTGGACTACGCCAACCTCAACGCCACGCTGGACTACCGCCATCGCCACCGGCTGTTCGGCCTGGACAGCGAAACCACGGTCGGCCTGCGCGTCACCCACGATCTGGACGCCGATGTGCGCGAGTCGCTGCGCTTTGCCAGCAACGGCTACGCTGCCGGCACGCGCACGCGTGACTTCCGCCACCACGGCACCGACAGCACACTGCACGTCAGCAATACGCTCACCTTCAATGACCGCCTGCGCATGCAGACCGGGCTGGCGCTGATCAACACCCGTCGCGATGTGCAGGTGACCTGGCCGACCCGCGGCGGCCGCCTGCGCGACCACGACTGGGACTACGCGCCGCGACTGGGCTTCACCTGGCAGCACAGTGCGCAGACCCAGTGGTTCGGCAACCTCAGCCGTTCGGTGGAGGCACCGCACCCGTGGTCGATGATCTGGGGCTCGAACCAGTACTTCGGGCCGGGCAATGGCCCGTCTACCGGCCGCCAGCGCGCGCCGGTGCCGATGCAGAACCAGACCGCCACCACACTGGAACTGGGCGCGCGCGGTGACGCGGCGCTGGGTCGCTGGGAACTGACCGGCTACTACGCCCACGTGAACCACGAACTGCTGAGCGTCGAACTGCAACCGGTGCCGAACCTGTTCATCGCCGAGAACAACGCCAGCCCCACCGTTCACCGCGGTATCGAAGCCGGATTGGACAGCACGCTGTGGCAGGCTGCACCGGGCCGCCTGTCGCTGCGCCAGGCCTATACCTTCAGCGACTTCCGCTATCGCCACGATGCGCGTTTCGGCAGCAACCGCCTGCCCGGCCTGCCGCGCCACGCCTACCAGGCCGAGCTGCGCTTCGATCACGCGTCCGGCCTGTACGCTGCGCTCAATACCGAATACGCCTCGCGCATCGCCGTGGACTACGCCAACAGCTACTGGGCTGACAGCCATGTGATCTTCGGCAGCCGCATCGGCTACGACGCACCCGGTGGCCGCTGGCAGGCCTGGGCGGAGATGCGCAACATCGGAAATCGCCACTACGCCGCCACGGTCACGCCGGGCTACGACGACGCCGGCAAGGATGTCGCGCGCTCGACCCCGGGCGAAGGCCGTGGCGTCTATGCGGGCGTGCGCTGGCGCTTTGACTGATTGCCGCAGGCGGCGCCGGGTGTGACCCGGCGCCGTCGTTCCAGGGTCAGCCGATACGCCACGCCGGCAGGCGCTCGCTGCGCTTCCAGATGGAAGGCGCGAAGCCGATCAGCACCAGTGCCGCCAACCACTTGGGCGATGTACTCAGCAGCGTCGAACCGAGCGAGCCGTCGCCGGGTGCGAGCTGCTCCTGCCAGGGGTTGTAACCCAGGTAGAGGATGCTGCCAGCCCACCACAGCAACGCTGCGCCAATGCCCACCAGCAGCAGGGCCAGCGTGCGGCAGGTCCAGCGCTGCGAGGTGGTACCCCATTCCCGGGATGCCGCGATCAGCAGGCCCACCACCAGCAGCGACACCAGTGCCACCAGGCCGATATCGACCTTCGGTCCAATGCGCTCATAGGCGCAGGCGCGGCATTGCGCCTCTTCCGCGGCAGTGGCGGCTTCGGCGCCATCGGCCTGCCCGGCTGCGGGCTGCGCCAGTGCTGCAAACGGCAACAACACCGCCAGCAGCGTCATCATGATCCAACGAAACAACGTCCTGTTCCTGCGTGCAGCGACATCCATGCGCTCCTCCTCGTCAGTGGTTGTACGTCCAGGGCCGCAGTATGCGGCCGTCCCATACGCCGCCCAGACCCCGTTCCGGGGGTTCGGCTATCCAGCGTCCTTGTTCCCGATGCAGTACGACAAGCTCCCGGTAGACGAAATCGTCGGAACACGAAGCCCAGGCGACCGCGATCATAGCCCACTGCCCATCGACGCTGAAAACGGGCCGGGTCAGATAGGCGAAGTGGTCGTATGTCCGAGCCGGCCCATGCACCGTTGCCCTGCACCCCTGCTTCCGCAGCGCTCGAAGCCCCGCGCCGTCCATCCGCTGCGCACCGGCCAATGCGGCCGCAGGCACTGGCGTGGGACGGCGATTGGCGGGAACCAGGTCCGCCTGCAGCTGCAACCGCAGCGCATGGATGTCCGGCGGCCACCGGTCGTCCAGCGGCAGAACCAGATCGTCCACCTCCTGGCAGGTGGAGGCACAGCTACCCGGCCAGCAATAGGGCAAGGTCTGCTCCATCACGTAGATGCCCTCCCCCACCGGGCCGGTAAACTGTGGCTGCTCCTGCGGGCGCCATCGATCGACGCGCGTGGACGACGTCTGCGGTGCGGTGGGCACCTCGCTCAGCGGCGATGGCAGAACTGGTGTTGGCTGCGGCTCTGGCGGGGGTGGAAGGAGGAATGGCGGCCTCTGCCGGATCGCCAGCGCCATCGCCTCAGCCTGCATCTGCACCGTTCCCAGGTTGATCGGTGGCGGACCGATCTCCTGCTGCCACCTCGGGCGCAGGCTGCAGATTCCGGCCATGAGAGCCAAAGCCGACAGCGCCGCCGCCAGCGATGCAATGCGTCGCCAGGCGATCCGCTGTTGGCAGTCACGGTCTGGCTTGAACGAGGTATCTGTCATCACGACTCCGGCAACGCGGGCCACAGGCCGTGTCCAAAGCCCGTATAGCGGACAGGCTCCACTCGAATACGCTCCCATCCGCCCTTCCTGCGGTGCAGGAGGTAGAGGACGCGCATCGCCGTTCCTCCACTGCACAGATCCGAGGCGATCGATGCCATTGCCCAGTTCCCGTCCAGGCTGAACACAGGACGCTGCAGATAGACAACGCCCAGATCCGGATTGCCCGGTCCCCCCATGCATCCCTCGATACCGCGCGCACGCCGTCGCTGAAGCTCGTCCCACGTCATCCGTTGCGCCCGCACATGCGCAAGCTCAAACGCGAGGTCGGGTACCCGTACAGCCCGGCGGTTCGCAACCTGCAGCATCGCCTCCAAGTGCTGCTGCAGTTGAAAGGATGCCGCGCTGTCATCATCGCGCCATTCGACGGCACTGTGACGCACCTGGCAGACCGGGGCGGCTTCTCCTTCGCCGCAGGACGGCACTGTCCAGTCCATCACTGCAAATGGCGTGTCAGGCTCCCAGCTGCGCGGCTCGAAGCGTGCAGGCTCGACGTCTTGCAGTGGCACCTCCGCGGTCGCGAACCCACTGTTGCCGGTCAGCATCGAGGAGGAGACTGCCTTCATTGGAATCGGTGGTACTGGCGGCTTTCCTGGCGGTGTCGGTCGCAGGTCGATGAGCTCTGCCATCACCTCGGCCTGCATCCGTGCCGTTCCCAGATTGATCGGAGGCGGGCTGACATCCTGCCGCCACTGCGGGCGCACGCTGGCCATCAGCGCTGCGCCAGCAGCCACGAACAGGACGACCGCTGTCGTCAGGATGCGCTTCCGTGCAATGCGCTGTCGCATGAAGCTCCTCGAAGAAATGAAGCAGGTTGGGATATCGGCCGGGAACGTGGCGCTACACTGCTTGAATGACCTGCAGCAGGTGGGTCGCTCCTGGAGCCAGCGTCTGCGCAAGCCAACCCAGCACAGCAAAGAACAGCAGCAGGCCGAGCAGCGGCCAGATCGTGTGCGTCACGCATACCCGCCACCATCCCTGCTCCTGCATGCCCTGCATGCGCCGGTACAGGCCTCCGGCGATGGCCGCGTCCACCAGCAGCTCAGCCATCAGCACTGGCGCCGACCACACAACCCACACGCTGGCCAGCAGAACGGTCGCCAGCAGCGCGACGAGGCCGAGGATCGCGAGCAACGGCAGGCCCGCTTCGTCTTCGGCCAGGCCGGTCAATGGCAGCTCACCGGCATCGTCGCCGCTGACCCGCGCCGACTCATTCCACGAAGCTGACGCGCCGCCACCTCCAGAACGGCCACCGACGCCGCTCCACGGTGATTCCAAGGCACTTCCACGAGGCGATGGGCTACCACTGCCCACATCCGGCGACAGGCCATCCAGCACGTTGTCCCAGCGCCAGCGGATCCAGATCCACATCAGCAGCAGGAATACGCCATAAGCCAGCAGCACGGCCATCGGGTAGCGCAGCAGCATCGCGTCGATACCGGCCAGACGCAGCAGGTGCGAGGCGAGGAAACCGGCCGCACCGGTCAGGGCCACGATCAGCGCCATCTGCAGGCGCGGCCAGCCGAGCTGCTGCAGATGCTGCCGCGCGCGCACGACTTCACTGCCGCGATTAGCCGGCAGCTTCAATGGGCTGCGTGTAAAGAAACGGGTGCGTTTCATCGGCGCCGCTGGATGCCGCAGATCGTGCAGCGTGGAAGCTCGAAAACCTGATACTGCATGCGGACATCCTTGCCGGGCACGCGTAAGCGGTGGTGGGCGGATTCTACCGCGGGCAGGTCCGCTGTCCAGACGGCGGACCTGTGCCATCGATCTTCAGCTGCGGTCGATGATCCGCACGATGCGACCGTCCTCAAAAGCGAACTCGCTGCGTCCCTGCAGGGCCAGTTCCGTGCCCGCACTGGGACCATCGGGAATGTCCTGCGCGAACACGCCACGCCAGCCGATCCTGGCCAGCGCCATGCCATCCTCGAAGGTCAACTCGAGCAACCGCTGCTCGCGCTCGCGGAACAACGGCGCCGATTGCCGTGCCAGTTCGCCGAAGGCATCGATGCCTTCGGTGACCATCGTCAGCTGGCTGCCGCTGTGGTTCTCGAAACGCACGTTATGCGCCAGCACCGCCAGCATGGCGTCGATGTCGAAGCGGTTGTAGGCCTGCAGGTAGTGCTCGATCAGGTGACGGCAGTGCGATTCGTCCATGGCGGCGTCCAGTCAGGGCCTGCGCCGAGTCTCCCGCGACCGTGCCGCCGGATCAAGGCCGCGCGGCGGCCTTCAGCAACTGCGCGGCCACCTGGTCGAACGGGGCGATGTCCTGCAGTGCGCGGCTCATCGCCACCGCACCTTCCACGCTGGCAATCACCAGACTGGCCAGCCCACCTGCGGCGGCCGGATCGTGTCCGTCGGCGACGAACGCTGCGGCCAGATGGCCGTGCCAGCGCGCGAATACCTCTGCAGCTGCCGCGCGCGGCTGGCTGTGCACCGCGTCAACCGGCTCCTCCACCGCAGCGGCCAACACCGGGCAGCCGGCGCGGAAATCCGTGCGCAGCAGGCGCTCGCGCCACATCGTCAGGAACTGCTGCAGGCCCTGCACCGCCCCGCCCTTCAGCAGCTCCACCAGCAACGCTTCGACCTTGTCGCCGGCCATATGGGTGGCACGCGCCAACAGCTCCTGCTTGCCGCCGGGAAAGTGGTGATAGGTGGAGCCCAGCGGTGCCTCGGCCAGCTTGGTGACCTCACGGATGCTGGTGGCATTGAGACCCACGCGCGCCAGCATCTGTGCCGCAGCATCAATCACGCGTTGTGGCGCATCAGAGGGACGCGGGCTCACGGGAGGCTCCTTGCCAGGACAGTCGTCATAGATTAGCGTACCGGCGACTCTATAACAGTCGTCATAACCATGAATCTCTGGTTCCGCCTGCTCCACCTGCTCCTGTGCAGCCTGTTCCGGCCCAAGCTGGAGGCCCCGTTCGGGGTCTCGCGGCTGCAGTTCCGGGTACTGCCCAATGACCTGGACAGCAACCTGCACATGACCAACGGCCGCTACTGGAACATCTTCGACCTGGGCCGGCTGGACCTGATCCTGCGCATGGGCCTGGGCCGGGTGGCGCTGCGCGAGAAGTGGGCACCGATCGTCGGCGCCGGCACCATCCAGTTCCGCCGCGAGCTGAAGCCGTTCCAGCGCTTCACCCTGGAAACGCGGCTGGTCGGCTGGGTCGGCTCGCGCGGGATCATGGAACAACGCGTACTGATCGGGCCCGAGCAGAAGATCGCCACCCGTGCGCTGCTGGTCACCGGCATCTACGACCGCCGCGCGCGGCAGTTCCTGGGCATGCCGAAGATGATGGAAGCGATCGGCGTGGTCGCCCCGCCGTCGCCGCCGCTCAGTGCAGCCGCCGAGGCGCTGCTGGCTGCCGATGCCGCATTGAAGCAGGACGACGCCTGAGCGGGCTGGATGTGCGCGCCATGCAGGTGCTGCCGCCTCAGCCCAGCAGCCGCAAAACTCCGACCACACCACAGGCGACGCCTGCCAGCAGGATCGAGTAGATCAACCACACCGGCCCACCCTGCGAATAGCCGAAGATCACCCATGCCTCACGGATCGGACGGCGGGTCATCCAGGGAATCAGCAGCAGCGCCAACAGCGGCAGACCGCAACTCATGCCGGCTGCCAGCAGCAATGGAAGTGAATCTGTACTGGCGTAGTGACCCAACGGCCAGATCAACAGGCCGCTGATCAACCCGAGCAGGAAAAGCGCGTTTGCACTCCAGATGGAAGCGCGATGGCGGCGTCGCAGGTAGACCAGACTACGGCCGCGGTAGTGACTGGGAAGTCGACCGGCAGCTCGCCGTGCAATCATCGTGGCGATACTGCCGCCCACCAATCCACTCCATATGCCCGTATCCAGATCCATCTGCTCCCCCGAGCATGTGTACCTGGAGCATCATGACATGACCTCCGGCGCGTCAACGCAACAGTGGACTACACCTTCGGCATGTTCTTGGTCACGCAATGGATGCCGCCACCGCCACCGGCGATGGCATCGATATCCACCTGCTCGATCACGCGGCCGGGATACATGTCTTCCAGCAGTTCACGGCAGTAGCCATCGGCTGCGTCGTCTCCGAACTGCGGCGCGACCACGGCGCCGTTGATCGGCAGGTAGTTGATGTAGCCCATCGCCAGATCGTCGTTGTCGCGCGTATGCACGTTGTCGCGTCGGTCCAGCGGCGGCGGCAGCGTATGCACCTGCAAGCGACGGCCATCGGCATCGGTGGCCCCGCGCAGGATCTGCAGGTGCTCGCGGGTCAGATCGTAATCGTAGGACTCCGGATCGTTGTCCAGATTGGCGATCACCACGCCCGGGCGTACGAAGCGCGCATAGAAGTCCACGTGCGCATCGGTGATGTCCTTGCCGGCGATGCCGGGCAGCCAGATCACCTTGCGCAGGCCCAGGTGATGCTTCAGCTCGGCCTCGATATCCGCGCGCGACCAGTCCGGATTGCGGTTGCGGTTGACCCAGCAGCTTTCGGTGAGGATGGCCGTGCCATGGCCATCGACTTCGATGCCACCGCCCTCGCCCACCAGATCGCTTTCCAGCAGCGTCGCGCCAGTCACCTGCGCCAGCCACGGCGCCACCGCGCCATCGTTGCGCGCGCTCTGCTTGCCGCCCCAGCCATTGAAGTTGAAGTCGACCAGGCCCAGCCCGCCCTGGCCATCGGTGACGAAGCACCCACCATAGTCGCGCACCCAGATGTCATCCAGCGGCACCTCGAGGAACTCGATGTTGTCGCGGCCACAGCGATCCTGCGCCTGCTTCAACTGCGCCGGGCGGCACAGCACGCTGACCGGCTGGTGGCGCGCGATGGTACGGGCCAACCGCGCCACGGCGGTGTTCACCGCATCGGCTTGCGCGCCCCACACCCGCGGCTGCGCGGCGAAGGCAAGGAACACGCGTTCCTGTGGGCCGTGCTCGTCCGGCATGCGCCAAGTCCCCGCACCTGGCCCTGCTGCAGCCAAGCGACCCGGCAGCCCGGCCAGGCCCAGAGCAGCCAGGCCGCCAAGACCGGCGGCGCCCGCCAGCTGGGTGAGGAAGTGACGACGGTTGCTCATGACAGGCTCCATGGCCGGTGTGGGATGGGCGCTATGCTGCGCTTGCCGACACATAAGAACAAACGATAGATTCAGCCATCAATTGAACAGTTTTACTTATCTGAAATGCTCAAGCACTGGCCACCACTGAACGCGCTACGGGGTTTCGAGGCTGCCGCCCGGCTCGGCAGTTTCCACCGTGCGGCGGAGGAACTGCACCTGACCCAGTCGGCCATCAGCCAGCAGATCCGGGGCCTGGAAGCGTCGCTGCAGCAACCGTTGTTCTTCCGGCAGGGCCGCAGCGTCACCCTCACCGATGCCGGCATCGACCTGCTGGAAACAACGCAGGCGCTGCTGCGGCAGCTGGCCAGCGGCATCCGCCGGCTCGATCAGTACCGCAAGCCCAATCAACTGATCGTCAACACCAGCCCGGCCTTCGCCCGCCATTGGCTGGTGCCACGCCTGGCCGGGTTCCACCGCCTGCATCCCGACGCCGACCTATGGCTGCTGACCAGCGAGGAAGCACCAGACATGACCACGCAGACGCTGGACGTGGCGGTGCGTGATGACCTCGACTCACAGGCGCAGTGCCAGCATCGCGTGCTGCTGCAGGACCGCCTCTATCCGGCCTGCCATCCGGCCCTGCTCGCCACACCGGCGCACGAACGCCTCACCCTGCATGGCGAGCGCGAGATGGACTGGAGCCAATGGCAGGTGCAGGGTGGCGCCGATGTCGGCCAGCGCCGCGAGGGAATGAATTTCTCCGAGCCCGGGCAGTTGCTGGATGCCACGTGCCAAGGGCTGGGTATCGCCTTGGTCAGCGAGCTGCTGGCAGCCCGAGCCTGCGAACAAGGCCTGCTGCAACCATTGGATGATGCACGCGTGCGCGGCCCCCGCTGGAGTTGGCTGGTACATGAGGAGAGTGCAACCGATCCGCTGCTGATCAGTTTCTGCGAGTGGCTGCTGGCAAGCCTGCCCGGCGGAGCTACTTCTGCTGCAGCGCGCGCTTGACCGCCGCCTCGGCCAACGGCGCCATCACCGCATAGCCCTTCGCCGTAGGATGCACGCCGTCCTCCGCCAACTGCGGGTCCAGTCCGCCGATCGCATTGGCCATCGGCGTGTAGTAGTCCAGATAGACCAGTTGCTGCGCCTCGGCGTAGCGCTTCAATGCCGTGTTCAATGCACGCACCTTGGGCGCAGGTGCTGTGCCCGGCAGCCACGGGTAATCGCTGACCGGCAGCACTGATGCCAGCACTACGGCGATGCCATGTGCACGGGCCAGGTCCACCATCGCGTGCAGGTTGTCTTCGATCATCGCCTGCGTGGACGGGCCGGTGTTGCCTGCAATGTCGTTGGTGCCGGCCAGGATCACCACCACCTGTGGCTTCAGTGCCAGCACGTCCTGCGGGAAACGCACCAGCATCTGCGCCGTGGTCTGGCCGCTGATGCCGCGGTTGAGCCAGCCCTTGCCGGGGAAGAAACCGGCACTGCCTTCCCTGCCCCAGCCCTCGGTGATGGAGTCACCGAAGAACACCACGCGCGGCTGGCCGGGCACCGCATCAGGTAGGCGCGCATTGGCATCACGATAGCGTTGCAGCTCCGGCCAATCGGCCAGGCGCTGCTGCATGAAGCGCACTTCGTCGGGGCGTAGCTGATCGATGGGCGTCTGCAGCAGCGGGTTGACTGCGACGGCCTCAGCGGCGCCCAGCGGAGAAGCCAACGCGAGGCCCAACGCCACGACAGTGGCAGTGGCAAGCTCAACAGGTCCACGCATGCGGGTACTCCTGAAATCATCTTCAGCAGTCTAACGCCCCACCCTGTGCTCAGCGTGCAGCCGTACGCGCCGCCACACCCGTGACTTTCGCCGGCATCCACATACCCGGCGTCCAGCCGCTGGCGGCCAGGATCGCCTTCGGGTTGTCCTGCTGGATCAGCGCACGCACCGCGTCACGCTTGTTCTTGGCCTGCAGGTAATAGGCCTTGGCGATGCGGTATCCCACCCAGTACCCGAGGTCATAGGGCTCCTGCGAACCGGGCTTGTAGTTGTACAGCCACGGCGACAGATCGGTGCTGTCCAGATCCAGCGCGAATGCGCTTTCGATATGCACTTCCCGACCACGGGTCCAGGCCGCATGGCGCCCGTTGCCGACGTTGCCGGAAATCAGTTCGGCGATGAACTCAGCAATGCCCTCGCCCAACGAAACACGCAGCACCGTCGCATGCGGGTCGCCCGGCTCGAAGTCGGTCAGGCCGGTCTGCTGGATGTGCACGTACTCGTGCGCGATCACATGCACGAAGCGGTCCTGCACATTGGGATTCATGAAATCGGCTGCGCACAGCGCTTCCAGGCCGATGATCACGCCGCTTTTCGAGGTCAACCCTACCGGACGACCACGGCCGACGGCGATGGTCACCGGCGGAAACGCAGCCTGCGGATAGATGGCCTGCAGGTTGGAAAACACCTGCGTCAGACGTTGTTTCACCGCCGGCAGTTCGGCAAGGCAGCTTCGCCCCTGCACATACAGCTCCGGCTGGCTGGCGATGGACTCGGCAATGCGCTCGGGGGTGACCCGGCGCGCCTTGGCCAGCTCGGCCAGGCCCGCCGAACCCTCGGCCATGTAGCCACGCAACTGCGCAACGCTGGGTTTGCCACCTGCGTTGTCGTACAGCGCGTAGAAGCGGCTGACATCGTCAGTGACAATCTGCGGCCCGGCCGGTGCCGCCGCCGTGGCCATGCCAACCACCCCGGCACAGGCCAGGGCCAACAGGCCGCGCAGGATCATGGACATCGCTCCGTCCTTGGTGGAGTGCATGCGAAGCGCGCAATCTATCACTCCGGCCCGGCCGCCGCAGCAAGCAGATGCGGGCACCCCGGCGCTGTGCCAGACTCGCGTTGGCACCTGCCACGGAAGATAGAGCACCCCGCGATGATGATCGTTCCCGCCTACTGGGCCGAAGCCCGCCTGCAGGCCCGTTTCCGTGGCCGGCCGGTGGTGGTGCGCCGCTTCGGCTGGTCCGACGAAGGCCCTGCCGAGGCGCAGGTGCACGCCGACCGCCGCGCCAATGAAGCCCTCAATGCCATCCTCGCCGGACAGGTGCTGCCGCGTCGCGAAGTGCGCAGCAACTATGGCGTGGAAGGCGTGCCGATCCGCGAGCAGATCGTGCAGCGCGACGGCGACGTCATCATCACCCGCAACAGCTATGGCGCACTGTGCCTCAACAGCCCGGACGTACTGTTCGCCGACATCGACCATGCGCAGCCGCCAGCCGGCTGCGTGATGCCAGCCATCGTTGCGGCGGTCGTGCTGCTTGCCGGCGCCGTCACCGGCACGCTGCTGTGGCATTGGCTGGTGGGACTGGTGCTGGGCGTGGCGGCGGTGGTTCTGGTCAATGCGGCATTGCTGATGCGCCGCAGGCAGCGGCTGGCCGCCGCCGGGGGCGCCGAGGGGTTGGCGCTGCGACGCGTGGAAGCCTTCAGCGAACAACACCCCCACTGGCATCTGCGCGCCTACCGGACGCCTGCGGGACTGCGCGTACTGGCGATGCATGCCACGTTCTCCCCGGAGGACGAGCAGCTGCAGGCATTCTTCAAGGCACTGGGCACCGATACCCTGTACGCGCGCATGTGCCGGCTGCAGCATTGCTTCCGTGCGCGACTGACACCGAAGCCGTGGCGCGTCGGCCTGAAGTACCGCATCCGCCCGCCAGTGGCCGCGTGGTCATCCGAACAGGCCAACAATCCGGATCGATTGGCCTGGATTGCCGAGTACGAAAAGAAGAGCGCCGGCTTCGCAGCCTGCGCTTATCTACGCAGTTTCGGCGATACCACCCGGGTGCATGCCAAGGCCGAGCACGTGCGCGACCTGCATGACGGGTTATCCCACGCGCAGGACCGCCTACCGCTGGCGTGAGGGCGGGTGCTCAGTCAGCGCTCTGCACGAACGGCTGCCCTGCCAGGGTAGTGCCCAGCCGCACCGCGATCTGTTGACCGTCCTTTTCGAAGGTCGTCGCACACTGCTTTCCGTCCTTCTGGCATCCGACTTCCGGAAAGCCCTCCAGCGACTCCGGCGCGCCCTGCGCAGGTTTCGCCTGCCAGCCTGCAGCATCCAGCAGGCGCTTGGCCTTGGCGTAAGGCATGCCGGCGACAATGCCCAATTGCGTCAGCTCAGCAGGAAACGACTGAGCATATGCCGTTGAAACCAGGGCCAACGACAACGTTGCAGCAAGGAGAATGGCTTTCATTGCACCGACCTGGAACGAGCGATCAGGTTCAGCCTAGACCATTTGCGTGGCATGCGAATGTGCCGGTAACACGTCGTTACCGAGTCTCCACAGTTGATTGCAGAGCACGTGCATCTGTTTACATGCGAACAGCAGCCGAGCATGGGCGCGGCTCTACAGGATGCAGGAAGGCCGCCCGAAGGCGGCCTCGTGCAAAGCAGTCGAGCTCGCTCGACGCTACTTGGCGTTCTTCACGTAGGTGTCGAACCAGTTCAGCATCTCCGACACCAGCTGCTCGTTGGACTCCAGCGCGGTGTACCAGTGCGGTTCGTTCGGCAGCATCACCAGGCGGGTGGTACCGCCGTTGCCACGAATGGCCTGGTACAGCTTGCGCGACTGGAACGGTTCGGTGCCCGGGTTGGCATCGTCCTCACCGTGCACCAGCAGCAGCGGCAGCTTGATCTTGTCGGCATAGAAGAACGGCGAGGCCTTCAGGTACACGTCCTGCGCCTGCCATACCGAGCGACGCTCGTTCTGGAAGCCGAACGGGGTAAAGGTCTTGTTGTACGAACCGCTGGTCGCCACACCGGCCTTGAACAGGTTGGTGTGCGCGATCAGGTTGGCGGTCATCAGGCCGCCATGGCTGTGACCGGTCACGCCGATGCGGTTGCGGTCGACCACGCCCATGTCCACGGCCTTGTCCACCGCTGCCTTGGCGTCGGCTTCCAGCTGCTCCAGGTAGGTGTCGTAGGCGTTCTTCGGGTCACCCACGATCGGGAACGAGGCATTGTCGATGATCGCGTAGCCGGCCAGCAGCATCAGGCGGTACGGCTGCAGGCGGGTGAAGGTCTGCTGCGAACCGGACACCTGGCCGGCCTGCGCAGCATTGGCGAAGTCGGCCGGGTAGGCGTACAGGATCGCCGGCACGCGCTGGCCTTCCTTGTAGCCCGGCGGCGTATACAGGGTGAACGACAGGTCCACGCCGTCGGCACGCTTGTAGGTCACCAGCTGCTTCTTGATCTGGCGCACTTCCGGGGTCGGGTCGACCAGCTTGGTCAGCGCGGTCGTGGTCGACGCGAACTGTGCCTCGCCGGTCTTCGCATCAGCCACTGCCTCACCCTGCTGGCGGATGAAGGCGTTCGGCGGATCGATCACCGACTGGTGCCAGGTCAGGTAGCGCCCCGGCGTGTTGCTGAAGCCGAGGAACTGTTCGTAGGCGTCGGCACTGCTACGGAACAGGCGCTCGCTCTTCAGCGTGCCCAGGTCCAGGCGGTCGAGGAACGGACGATCGCCCTGCGGCGAGGCGCCACGGCCGCTGAGGAACACGTGGTTGCCCTCACGGCGCACGACCTGCGCACCATTCGGCAGACGGGTGAACACCAGGTTGCCGGGATTGCCGTACAGCTCATCGCTGGACATGTCCCACAGCAGGCGGCCTTCCTTCTTCGGCTGGTCCACATCGACGATGCGGGTCTGCATCCAGTGGCGGTTCTCGTCGTTCTCGTACTGGAAGGCTACGGCCGGATCGGCGGTCCACGCAAACCCTTCAAAACGCTGCGCGGTACGGGTGATTTCGGTCGGCTTGCCGTTGAACGGGGCCTTCAGCATCAGCACGCGGTCACGGTGCGGCACGCTGACCTTCCAGTCGCCCTTGTCCAGCGCTTCGGCATAGACCAGGGTCGCCGGATCGGTGGCTCGCCAGTCAAAACCGCGCGGGCCTTCCGGTACGCCGTGCACCGGCACGCGATCCGCAAGCGGCAGGCTGGCGATCGGCGTGCTGCGGCCATTGCTCACGTCCAGCACCGCCACATCATTGGCGAAGCGCTGGTAGGTCACCGCATGTGAGTACGGCGCCTTGATCGATTCGGTCAGCACGTGCACGCCATCGGGCGCGGCGCTGACCTCATTGAACAGCGCAGGCTGCCCGACCGGGCGCACGCTGCCCGCGGCGGTATCGACCACGGCCAGCTGTGAGGCACCGTAGTAGGCGAACAGCTTCTCGTCATGCACGCTGGTCAGCGTGTCGCGAGCTTCATAGGTGCTGCTCTCGCCGCTGCTGCCCAGCGACTCCTGCGCATCCGGACCGGTCGGCACGCCGCCGTTGGACGGCGCCGGACCCTGATTGGCCGGCACCAGTTTCACCAGCAGGTTCTGGCTGCCACCCAGCCACTGAACGGTGTAGCCGAAGATCGGATTCAGCTGTACGTTCGGCACCTGCTTCACCTGGCCGGTGGCCGCATCGCCCACCCACAGCTGCACGCTGGTATCGACCGCATTCTGGAAGGCAAAGTGGCTGCCATCGGCCGACCACAGCGCGCCAGTGGCGCAGCCCTGCGGCAGGTTGACCTGGGTCTCCTTGCCGCTGCCGATATCGACCAGGGTGAAGTCGGCCACGCAGGCCGGAATACCGTAGCCGCCGGGGGTGTCATGCCGACTGCGGTTCTTCGGCTCCAGGCGCACGCCGGCCAGCTTCAGGTACGGCTGGGCGACGCGGCTGATCGACGGGTAGGTCTGCGCGGTGGTCAGCAGCAGGCGCTGGCCGCCCGGGGCCACGTTCGGCGCCGGCGGCGGCGGTGCCTTCAGCACCTTGAGCAGGTGCTCCGGCGGCTTCGCGTAATCGGCAAGCGCCGGGCCAGCGGCCAGCAGGCCGACGGTGGCAACGGCAACTGCCGCTGCCAGAGAGGTTTGACGGATCAGCATCCTTATCCCCTGGGGTGTGAATGGGTACCCGGAATCGGGCATGGCCCCGAATCTAGCACCGCAGGAGTTGTCGTGAATGGGCCGGAAGGGCTAGTGGCCGGATGGGGCAAAGTGCAGCTCCGGGAGGTGCCGGGGAGCTGCCGGCACCTGCCAGACTTGGCCTGGCACTACTGCTGGGCGTGCAGGTCCCAGGCGGTGAGATAGTCCGGGTCGACCACGATCATGCCGCTGTTGCTCATCCGGTACTCTCCCGGCTGGGCCGGCAGGTACTGGTCAAGCATCGGCGGCAGGTAACGCTCGTGGCCATCATTCTCGTCGGCCAGCACCACGCCTTCATCGGCACTGATGCGCAGCACCGTTCCCGCGTACTGCTCCAGTCCCTGCACCTGGCCGTCGCCGCCGTAGCGGGTCACCCCGACCAGCACCAGTTTTCCGATCATTTCCTCGACCTTGGCATCGTCCAGGGCCGGCAGCATTCGTTCGTATTGGTCGCTCATCGGTGCACCTCCAAAGCCTGCAGGATCATCATGGACAAGCCAGCCTCCGCGCTGCGAAGGCCATCGGGCAACGCAGAGGACAATCTGGCGGGCGTATGTCTGTATTGCAGGGCCGGCAAGAGCATGCCGGGACCGCATCGGGTGAACAGTGGCAGATGCTGTGGGTGGCGGCCATCCGTGCCGGCAAGGTGGCCGTATCAGACCAGGGTCAACACCACGCGTTGCATTGCATGCAGGGTAAAGCGTGACAGCTGCGCAGTTGTTGCATGACGGCCTCCTGTTGAAGGTCACACGCGAAGTTGATGCTCCATGGACCCGATGCTGACATCGCGCGCGGAATGGTCAAGTGAAGAATGCGCACCCGTTCACCTTTTGTAACGCATTCGGGTGCCTCGATTACGCTTAACCTCTGCTTCATCCGGCTGGCCCTAGGGTCAGCCTTCAATCTGCAAGGAACGCACATGCCCCGGTACGCATTCATACGACCGTGGACGCTCGCACTTTCAGCGGCCGCGCTCTGCGCCTGCGCACATGCCGCCGACCGCACGCCGACTTCTCAAGGAACCGACACCATGGCCCCCGCCGTATCCGAGACCACTTCGCCCTCCCCGCTCAATGCCGAGCAGTTGCTGCTGCGCCTGCTGGACCTGATCAAGGTCACGACCTCCACCCGCGAGCTCACCGCTGAGCGCCTGTCCGCAGCGATGCAGGCGCCGGCGCAGGTCTTCGGCCCCGGCCACTTCGGCTATGGCGGCACGCTGACACCGGAATGGGGCTATGGACTGGAAGTGCAGCGGGCCGGCACTGCCGACGCGCGGCTGGACCTGAACTTCATGGACACCAGCAGCGATCGCAAGGCCTCGGCTGCGGCAATCTGCCAGGTCGACTTCAACCACTTCGCTTCCGCACTGGATGCCGCCGGCTTCAAGCGCGAGACGGTGCGCGGCGAACACGGCCGGGTGATCTACGACCGCTTCGATCGACCGCAGCTGAGCATCAAGGTCGACACCATGCCCGAGAACCCTCACGCCCTCGGCGACGCCACGCATGCCTGCGTGCGTCTTGTCACCGTGCAGTAAGGGGAGCCATCAATGACGATCCTTTCCGCAGAAACGGAACGCCTGCTGGGCGAGTTCGCCGGCAAGATCGACGTCACCAGCGACCAGGTCGACAACCTGCGCAACGTCATCGCGGGCTCGCCCGTGCTGGCAAAGCAGGTGGACGCCGCCATCGCGGCAGGCTATCTGGAACGCTTCGAACTGTTGCCCGCCACAAGCAACGCGGGCGGCACCTACGAGACCGGCACGAAATCCATCAAGCTGCCCGCCAACAGCTTGTCGACCCCGGCGGCCCCGGACCGGTTCGACGCGGCCGAGGTTGCCTTTGTGCTCGGTCACGAGATCCAGCACGGCTTCAACGATGCTGATGTCGAGCGCGCCTACGTGCAGTTCGAAGCCGACGTGGAGCAGGTCGCGGGCCGTACAACGAGCCATGATTACACCGAGGCCATCGGCACCCTGCTCGCGGCCAACCGCCGCGATGAGGCTTCTTCGAACATCGCAGGCTGGAATGCGCTGGTCAGCCAGGTACGTGCCAACAACCCGGACGCCACCCTGCGCGACCTGTATGAAGCCAGCACCCGCTCGACAGATGTCATCCAGTCGCGGCCCGGCCCGCCGATCACCTATGCCCCGCACCCGGAGCTGACCCTCAATGCGGACCTGACCATCTCCCCCACCGCAGCCAACATCGAGGGAATGGCCAGGCACTATTACGATCAGGGCGTCAGCACCGGCCTGGGCCATCATGGGAATTCGGACTACCAGAATTTCTACGGCGCCCTGGCGATCGGACTGGCCAGCGAATTCGAGGCCGCGAATCCAGCGCCCGATGGCGTCAGCCGGATGGAAGTGAACATGAAGAAGCTGGGCCTGGACGAGCGCCTGCTGGAGCAGAACGGGCTCAACCTCGGCGAGGGCTCGCCCCCGCGCCAGCCCTACTTCGATACCAGTACCTCGCCGTCGACGCTGCGTTACTTCGACCACACTGAGGGCACGCATACGCATGTGCCGATCACCGCACAGCATGCGACGGAGGGCGATGGCGTACCGACGCCGCTTGCGGAAGGCCGTGACCGTTCGCTGCACGAGCAGATCCGCGGCAAGGTAGCTGAGCTGGATGCTGCCAACGGACGCAGTTTCGATGCGTCCAGCGAGCGCCTGAGTGCCAGCCTGCTGGTGCTGGCCCGCGAAAACGGACTGGACCGGGTCGACCATGTGGTGCTCAGCCGCCAGACCGAGGGTGCGGGCGCGGCACAGAACATCTTTGTGGTGAAGGGGCCGCTGGATGATCCGGCCTCGCTGCGCGCCTCATCACCCACTGCCGAGGCCGCCCAGCGCCCTGTGCAGGACAGCCTGGATACGCTTGCCGTGGTCAACCAGCGGCAGGCCGATCAGGCCACGCAGGAACAGGTCCGCGTGCAGGAGCAGCAGCGCGGCGCGCTGACGCACTGACGGGGAACGACATGGAGCCGCCGGGACGCGCCCGGCGCTCCCTTGGCGGCACCCACGCTAGAATGCGCGCATGCGCACCGTACATGCCCTCCGCTACATCACCCCCTTGCGAGAAGGTGGCTCCCTGCCGGCCGTGGTCGAGACCGACGACGACGGCATGGCCGTGCTGAAGTTCCGTGGCGCCGGCCAGGGCCCGAAGGCGCTGATCGCCGAGCTGATCGCCGGCGAGATGGCGCGCACGCTGTGCCTGCCGATTCCGGAGATCCTGTTCGTCGAGCTGGACCGCGAGTTCGCCCGCACCGAGCCCGACCCGGAGATCCAGGAGCTGATCCGCGCCAGCGAGGGCCTGAACCTGGGCCTGGACTACCTGCCCGGCGCGATCAACTACGACCCGGCAGCGATGCCGGTGGATGCCGACCTGGCCTCGCGCATCGTCTGGTTCGATGCGTTCACCAGCAATGTCGATCGCACCACGCGCAATCCCAACCTGATGGTGTGGCATCGAAAGCTGTACCTGATCGACCACGGTGCGGCCATGTACTTCCATCACGACTGGGCCAACGCCGGCGATGCCTGCGAAAAGCCGTTCGTGCTGATCCGCGACCACGTACTGCTGTCGTTCGCCAACCGCATCGCCGAGGTGGACGCCGAGCTGGCCGCGCGCCTGACCGATGCCGAGATCGAGCGCATCGTCGGCCTGGTGCCGGACAGCTGGCTGGTGAATGAGCCCGCGTTCGACAGCCCGCAGGCCTATCGCCAGGGCTACATCAGCTATCTCAAGCACCGCCTGAAAGTGCGTGCGGTGTTCGTGCAGGAGGCCATCCGTGCCCACGCTGCACACGTATGACTACGCCGTCATCCGCGTGGTACCGCGGGTGGAGCGCGAGGAATTCATCAACGTCGGGGTGATCGTCTCCTGTCCCGGTGCGCGTCATCTGGAAGCGGCCATCGAGATCGATCCGGCACGCCTGCACGCCTTCGCGCCAGCGCTGGACCAGGAGGCGCTGCAGCCATGGCTGGATGCGATCGTGGCGATCTGCCGCGGCGATGCCAGCGCCGGGCCGATCGCGCAGCTGCCGGCGCGCGCGCGCTTCCATTTCCTCACCGCCAAGCGCAGCTCGGTCGTGCAGATGTCGAGCACGCATGTGGGCCGCACGGCAGACCCGGCGGGTGTGGTGGAACACTTGATGACGAAGATGGTGCGGGTGCCGCGCTGACGCGCCCGTCTCTCACTTCCTGGCGCGCGCCCTGTGCCAGGCAATGAGCGCACAGGCTGCTGCAGCGGCAATCAACACCCACCCGGCTGCCGCTTGTCCATGCAGGTAGCCTTGTGCATACGCAGCACTGGCATCTTCGCTGGCCATGGCCGGAACACCCTTGAGTATCACGTGCACTCCACGCAGCAGCAGCACCATGCTGGCGACCAGACACACCACGGGAAGGAGTCGGCTCATGGCCCGATTCTGGTCCGCCACCTGCCCCAGCGTCAACATCGCTGTGGCATAGTCGCTCGGGACTACAGCGGCACTCTTCGCGCGATGTAGTTGACCACATTGCCGATCGCATCCGGATCGACATTGGCCAGCCC
Organism: Stenotrophomonas sp. SMYL86; assembly: GCF_036320025.1. NCBI lineage: Bacteria > Pseudomonadati > Pseudomonadota > Gammaproteobacteria > Lysobacterales > Lysobacteraceae > Stenotrophomonas > Stenotrophomonas sp. SMYL86. Next base: position 222,333 of record NZ_JAWIRU010000002.1, on the reverse strand, counting down.
AACGATCACATAGCCCTGCGCGGGTAGCACCACGATGGCACTGTTCGATCCGGGCGCACCGCCTTCGTGGCCGTACTGATGCTCCCTGCCCTCGCCCTGCACCACGAAGCCGAACCCGTACCAGCCCTTGTGGTTCTGCGCCGTGGTGGCCTGCTGCAGCAATGCAGGTGAGACCAGCTTTCCGCTGCGCAGCGCCTCGGCGAACTTCACCATGTCGCTCACCGTGCTGTAGCCACCACCGGCTGACATGCCGCGCCAGGGCAGCGACTTCGTTTCACGGACCCATTGCCCATCCTGCTTCGTATAGGCGACGGCACGCTGTGGCACCGTCACTGTTTCCGGTTCGAAGCCGGTGCCGGTCATGCCTGCAGGGCGCAGGATGTGTTGCTCCACATAGGCATAGTACGACTGCCCGGAGACGGCCTCGATGATCCGCCCAAGCACGATGAAGCCATAGTTCGAGTAGCTGTCCTGGCTGCCGGGCGTGAACTGCGGTGCATCCTTGGCAAAGCGCTGCACATAGTCATCCAGCGTCTTCAGCGACGCGGAATACTGCTCGAAATCGTCGCCGAAGAAATCACCCAGGCCACTGGTATGGGTCAGCAGCTGGCGAACCGTCACGCTGTTGGCAACGGCCTTGTTCGGATAGTCCGGCAGGTGCTTGCCGATCGTGTCATCGAGACTGAGTTTGCCCTCCTGCACCCGCTGCAGTATGGCCACTGCGGTGAACATCTTGTTGGAGGACGCAAGGCGGAACTGCGTATCCACGCCCACTGGAATGCCAGCGGTGCGATCGGCATTGCCACCGCGCCAGTCCAGCAGCACCTTGCCGTTCCGTGCCACCTGCAACGCACCCGACAGCGCGTCCTGGGCCCGCAGCGCCTCCAGCCTTGCTGTGGCATCGGCCATCAGGGCAGGCAAAGCAACCCTCTCCGGCTTGAACTTGTCCGGCGTTTCAGTGCCTTCGATCTGGAACTGCTTCACATGCGCCGGGCTGGCCGGATCCATGACGACCGTCACCCACATCGCGCGCTCGTTCAGCTGGCCCATCACCAGCACCTTCGCGTGACCGGGCGCGCTCTGGCGTGTTTCCAGCACACGCAGCGGGCCGGTGCTCTCGCGGAACTCGAGATAGTCCTTGGGGCTGCTGCCTTCCTTCTTCGCGTAGGTATCAGCGAACGCCTGCAGTTGCTCGAGGCTGCCAGCGTTGAAGGCCACCAGCCAGTCATCGATGGCGTCCTGCGCACGTGGATGTGCACGCTCGGAAGATGTAGCACCGATTGCTGGAAAAACCGGGGTAACCAGTAGAACCGAACAGGCCAGTGCATTGCAGAGAAACAGGCGTCCAACAACCCTCATGGCAGTTCCTTTGCGGGGATTCCTGGCCGCATCCTAGACCAAGGATGCGGCCGCCGCATCGACACCAGGGACTCTGCCGCAACATCTCAACAGTGACGCTGAATGCTTCGATGCGACGCCATCCACTCCGCGTGCGTGGTGGAATGCGCACAGCCCCGGATGCAACGTGAATGCGAGATCCTTCGCAGTTGATGGAAACCCTGCTACCCGATGGCCCCGCTATCGCCTTGCCATCGTCTGTTCGCTGAATCTCGCCACGCAGAAGTCCAGGAAGCTGCGCAGCTTGGGCGTCAGCTGGCGATCGCGCGGATACACCAGGTTGATCCAGGTCGACACCGGTACGTAGTCCGGCAGCACTTCCACCAGCTCACCACGCGCCAATGCTCCGGCCAGCATTTCGTGCGGTTGCAGGATCAGCCCCAGCCCTCCGATGGCGGCGGTCAGCAGCGGCTCGGCCTGGTTGACCATGAAGCGGCTGGACACCGGCACGGTCAGCACGCCGCCATCGGTATCGCGAAAGCTCCAGCGGGTGCGGATGATCGAATGCGCGAAGCCCAGGCACTCGTGGCGGCTCAGGTCATTGGGATGGGCAATGGCCGGTCGCGAAGCCAGATAGTCCGGCGAGGCACACAGGACCAGCGGATACGGCCCCAACCGCCGCGCCACCAGCCCACTGTCGGCCAGATCGCCAGTGCGGAACACCAGGTCGTAGCCGTCTTCAACGATGTCCACCAGACTGTTGGACAGGTTCAAATCGACCTGCACGTCCGGGTACTGCTGCATGTAGGCCACCACCGCAGGGCCCAGCGCGTGCACGCCGAAGGTGACCGGCGCACTGATGCGCAGGCGCCCCATCGGCCGCCCGCGCGCCACTTCGGCCAGCTGCTCGGCCCCCTCCACTTCCTCCAGGATCACCCGCGCCCGCGCCAGGTAGGCCTGGCCGAAGTCGGTCAGGCTCTGCTTGCGCGTGGTGCGGTTGAGCAGGCGCACACCCAGATGCTGCTCCAGCGCCTGGATGTGCTTGCCGACCAGCTGCGGCGACAGGTCCAGTGCCTCGGCAGCGGCGGCGAAGGAGCCGACCTCGGCCACCTTGGCGAAGGTCCGCAGGGGAACGATCAGGTCCATTGCAAACAATTGTTTTTCAATGAAACACCAGATTACCCCTTATTCTGGATACAGACTACGCGCACAGTAGCGCTCACCCTTTCGCCGGCGCCCTCGCCGGCCCTTCCTCGGAGCCCCCCATGAGCCAGGTTGTCCGCATCCACGAATATGGCACTGCCAATGTACTGCGCATCGACGATATCGACGTTCCCGCCCCCGCCCCTGACGAAGTCCAGATCCGGGTGAAGGCGATCGGCCTGAACCGCGCCGAGGTGATGTTCCGTAACGGCGCCTACCTGCAGGAAGCGCAGTTCCCCAGCCGCCTGGGCTACGAAGCGGCCGGCGTGGTTGAAGCCGTCGGCAGTGCAGTGAGCGGATTCACTGCGGGCGATGCGGTCAGCGTGGTGCCGCCGCTGGATATCGCGCGCTGGGGCACCTACGGCGAACTGGCCAACGTGCCGGCACGACTGGTAGTCAAGCATCCGCAGGCACTGGACTTTGAAACGGCCGCCGCGGTGTGGATGCAGTACGTCACCGCCTGGGGGGCGCTGTTGGAGCAGGCGCACTTGTCCGCCGGGGATTTCGTCATCATCACCGCCGCCAGCAGCAGCGTCGGCCTGGCCGCCATCCAGATCGCCAATGCAGTCGGCGCCACGCCGATCGCTGTGACCCGTGGCCCGGGCAAGCGCCAGGCCCTGCTCGACGCCGGTGCCGCCCATGTCATCGCCACCCAGGAACAGGATCTGGTGGCCGAAGTGGCGCGCATCACCGGCGGCGCTGGTGCCCGCGTGGTGTTCGATCCGATCGGTGGCCCGCAGTTCGTGCCGCTGACCGAAGCCATGGCGCGTGGCGGCATCCTGCTGGAATACGGCGCGCTGAGCAGTGAACCCACCCCGTTCCCGTTGTTCAACGTGCTGGGCAAGTCGCTGACGTTGAAAGGCTACCTGTACTCGGAGATCGTTTCCGACGATGCCGTGCTGGCACGTGCCAAGGCCTTCATCGTGGATGGCCTGGACAAGGGCACGCTGGCGCCGAAGATCGCAAAGCTATTCCCGTTCGCGCAGATCCAGGACGCACACCGTTACCTGGAATCGAACGAGCAGATCGGCAAGGTGGTGGTGACGGTGTGATCCAGCGTCATGTAATGGGGGTGGATCACCGCCCCCGTTGCGGTTACCTGGGCAACGCAAACGCCATCACGTAATCGCCGTTCGGGGTTTCCATGAAATGGTGGCCGCCGGCCATGATCACCACGTACTGGCGCCCGCCCTGCTCGTACACCATCGGATTGGCTTGGCCTCCCGCGGGCAGCTTGGCATGCCACAACTCCTTGCCGGTCCTCAGGTCGATGGCGCGCAGCAGGTCATCGGTGGCGGCGGCGATGAAGATCAGGCCGCTGGCGGTCACCACCGAACCGCCATTGTTCGGTGTGCCGATCTCGATCGGCAGGCCGGAGCGGATGCCGAAGGGTCCGTTGCCGCGCGCACTGCCGAATGGACGGTCCCACAGCAGTTTGCCGGTGCGCAGGTCGATGGCACGGATGCCGCCATAGGGCGGCTGCTTGCACAGCAGACCGGTGAACGGCAGGCGCCAACCGGCATTGACCTGGATGGCATAGGGCGTGCCCACCTGCGGGTCACCCGCGCCTTCTGCTCCGCCCTTGTCGAACCGGATCTTTTCGCGCGGCAGCCAGCCCAGCCTGTCGGCCTCCGCGCGTGGCACCAGCCGGTTGTAGTTCGGCATGTCGTTGTAGTTGGCCACGATCACACCGCGGCGCGTATCGATGGACACACTGCCCCAGTCCGAGCCGCCGTTGTAGCCGGGGTACTCGATGGAATGGCGCTCGCTGCTCGGCGGCGTGTAGAACCCTTCGTAGTAGGCCTTGCGGAACTGGATGCGGCAGACCAGCTGGTCGATCGGGGTGATGCCCCACATGTCACGTTCGGTCAGCTCATGCTCGCGACGCAGCGTGTGGTACAGCGAGAACAGTTGCGTGGGCGAGCGCTGCTCGGGTTCAACACCACCGATGGGCACCTTGCGCTCTTCGGCCGCGGTCAGAAGCTGGCCGTTGCGGCGGTCGAGGATGTAGATGTCGCCCTGTTTGGTCGGCAGCAGGATCGCCGGCACTTTGCCGGCCGCCGTCGGGTAGTCGATCAGGCTGGCCTGCGAACCGAGGTCGTAGTCCCACACATCCTTGCGCACCGCCTGGAAATGCCAGACCGGCTTGCCGGTGGCCACGTCGATCGCCACCAGTGACGTCGCATAGCGGTTCTGGTTTTCCGTGCGTGAGCCGCTCCAGTAGTCACCCGCGGAATTGCCCAGCGGCAGGTAGACCAGGCCCAGCGCCTCATCACCGGTGGCGGTGGTCCACATGTTGGGCGTGCCGCGCGTATAGGTCTGCTCGCGCGGCGGCAGACCGCTGCGCTCGGGCTGGTCCATGTCCCACGCCCAGCGCAGCTTGCCGGTGATGGCATCGTAGGCCTGGATCACGCCCGACGGCGCATCGCGGCGCTGCCCGTCCAGCACCTGGTGACCGGTCACGATCACCCCGCGCACGATCGCCGGTGGCGAGGTGATCGACACGTAACCCGGTGGCACCTCACCCATGCCCAGGGTGATGTCGACCTGGCCGTTGTTGCCGAAGTTGGCGCAGGGGCGGCCGCTGTCGGCGTCCACCGCGATGATGCGGCCGTCCAGCGTGCCTTCGATGATGCGTGCCCAGCACGCCGGGCGATTGCCCGGTGCAGCACTGCGGGTGACGCTGGGCGGCGGCTCCGGCAGCGCCAGATCAGCGGCGACATCGGCCAATGCCGCATCGGCAATGGTCGGCGTGCGGGGCTGCTCGTAGTAGCTCACCCCGCGGCAGGCGGCGGTGTACGGAATCGAGGTGTCCTTCACTTTGGGATCGAACCGCCACAGTTCCTTGCCGCTGGCGGCATCGAGTGCGATCAGGCGGTTGCGCGCGGTGCACAGGTAAAGGCGATCGCCGATCTTCAGCGGCGTGGTTTCCGCGCCCCAGCGCTTCTTGGGCATATCGCCGGTACGGAACTGCCAGGCTGGCTGCAACGAGGCCACATTGGCCGGGGTGATCTGCTGCAGCGGCGAATAGCGGGTGGCGGCATTGCTGCGGCCCCACGCCGGCCAGTCGCCCTCGGCGGGCTGGTCAGCCGGCTGCAGGCCCGTGGTATCACGCGTAGGTTCCAGTCCGGCGCTGACCGCGCCTTCCGGGAACGGCTGATGCCCATCCACTTCACCATGCGGCGCAAAGGCCAGGCCGAAGGCGGCCACGAACACCAGCATCAGCACACCCGCCGCGCTGCGCGACAGGCGTTTGGAGACCGGCTCGTGCAGGGTGGGCGCCAGCAAGGCCAGCACGATGCCGAGTGCGGTCACCAGGCCCAGCCGGGGCACCCAGCGCCAGTAGTCGCTGCCTGACTCCCACCAGGTCCACAGCAGCGTGCCGATGAACACCAGCGCGTACAGCAATGCACCGCTGCGGCGGTTGCCGAACAACAGGATGCCGCTGGCCAGCAAGCCGAGCCCGGCGATGGCGTAGTACGCCGAGCCGCCAAGGCTGAGCAGCCACGCACCGAGCCCGCCGATGACCAGGCCGAGCACGACCAGCAGCAGCGACAGCACGGTGACAAGGGGGTGCCGGGAGGCGCGAACAGGGGCAGGAGCGGACTGCGGCGTGGCGGACATCGTCGATCTCCGGGGGCAGCATGCGCCGTTATCCCACCGCCTGCGTGAAGCGCGCGCGTATGTGCGGCATCCGGATACGACGACGCCGGCACAGGGCCGGCGTCGTCGGGTACCTCAGGCTCGCGGCAGGATCACTCCTGCGCGGCGTCCTCGCTGCTGGCAGCAGCCGGTGCGCCGTCGGTCGCGGCCGGGGCGGCGACGGCCACCTCGTCCTCGTCCTCGTCGATCGAGGCATCCATGCGCTCCACCGCCTGCAGCTTCTCGTCCTTGGACAGGCGGATCAGGGTCACGCCCTGGGTGTTGCGGCCGACGCGGCTGATTTCCGAGCCACGCGTACGCACCAGGGTGCCACCATCGGAGATCAGCAGCACTTCGTCGCTGGAGCCCATCAGCACCGCGGCGACCAGCTTGCCGTTGCGCTCGGTGGTCTGGATGCCGATCACGCCCTGCGTGCCACGGCCCTTGCGCGGGTAGTCCGGCAGCGGGGTGCGCTTGCCGTAGCCGTTCTCGGTGGCGGTGAGGATGTACTGCACGCTGGCGTCATCGGCGCCGTCGATCACCGCATCGCCATTGGCTGCGGTTTCCTCGACACCGTTGTCGTCCTCGTTCTCGTCCTCGCTGCCACCGGCACTCTCGGCCACGATCAGGCTGACCACTTCCTCGCCGGCCGGCATCTTGATGCCACGCACGCCGGTTGCGGTACGGCCCATCGAGCGGACCTTGTCTTCACCGAAGCGCACGGTCTTGCCGTTGGAGGCGAACAGCAGGATGTCGCGCTCGCCGTCGGTCAGGCCGACGCCGACCAGGGCATCGCCCTCGTCGAGGTTGATCGCGATCTTGCCGCGCGCCAGGCGGAAGGCGAACTCGCCCAGCGGGGTCTTCTTGACCGTACCGTTCTTGGTGGCGAAGAACACGAACTGGCCATCGGCGTATTCGCGCACCGGCAGCACGGCCTGCACGCGTTCGCCCGGCTCCAGCGGGATCCAGTTGATGATCGGACGGCCGCGGGCGTTGGAACCGGCTTCGGGCAGCTGGTAGACCGGCAGCCAGAACACCTTGCCCGAGCTGGTGAAGGTCAGCAGCGTATCGTGCGTGTTGACCAGCCACAGCTGTTCGATGAAATCCTCTTCCTTGGTCGCTGCCGCACTGCGGCCGCGGCCGCCACGGCGCTGTGCGCGGTACACGCTCACCGGCTGCCGCTTCACGTAACCGGCATGCGACACGGTGACCACCACGTCTTCCGGCGCGATCAGGTCGAGGATGTCGAGATCTTCTTCGCTGTGGCGGATTTCGGTACGACGCTCGTCGCCGAACTCGGCCTTGACGTTGACCAGCTCCTCGCGGATCACCTGCAGCAGGCGGTCGGGATCTTCCAGGATGTGGATCAGCCCGGCGATCACTTCCAGCAGCTGCTTGTACTCGTCGGTCAGGCGGTCCTGCTCCAGCCCGGTCAGGCGGTGCAGGCGCATTTCCAGGATCTGGGTGGCCTGGATCTCGGTCAGCTGGTAGCCGCCCTCGATCAGGCCCACGCCCTTGGGCAGGTCTTCCGGACGCGAGGCTTCGGCACCGGCGGCACCCAGCATCGCACCGACCAGGCCCGGCTCCCACACGCGCGCCAGCATGCGCTCGCGTGCTTCATTCGGGTTCGGCGAGGTCTTGATCAGCTCGATCATCTCGTCGATGTTGGCCAGCGCAACGGTCAGGCCTTCCAGCACGTGGGCACGGGCGCGCGCCTTGCGCAGCTCGAACACGGTGCGACGGGTGACCACTTCGCGACGGTGGCGGACGAACGCCTCCAGCATCTGCTTGAGGTTCATCAACTGCGGGCGGCCATCGACCAGCGCCACCATGTTGATGCCGAACACCGATTCCATCTGCGTCTGCTGGTACAGGTTGTTCAGCACAACCTCGGCAGATTCACCGCGCTTGATCTCGATGTAGATGCGCATGCCGTCCTTGTCGGACTCATCGCGCAGCTCGCTGATGCCTTCAATCTTCTTTTCCTTGACCAGCTCGGCGATCTTCTCGATCAAACGCGCCTTGTTCACCTGGTAAGGAATTTCGGTGACGATGATCGATTCCCGGCCGTTGTCGGCCACTTCGATATCGGCCTTGGCACGGATGCGCACACGGCCGCGGCCGGTGCGATAGCCGGCGACGATGCCGGCAGTGCCATTGATGATGCCGGCAGTCGGGAAATCCGGGCCCGGGATGTACTCCATCAGGCCGTCGACATCGATTTCCGGATTATCAATCAGCGCGATGCAGGCGTTGATCGATTCGCTCAGGTTGTGCGGCGGGATGTTGGTGGCCATGCCCACCGCGATACCGGCCGAACCGTTGACCAGCAGGTTCGGGAACCGGGTCGGCATGACCGTCGGCTCCAGTTCCTTCTCGTCGTAGTTGGGCTGGAAATCGACGGTTTCCTTGTCGATGTCCGCCATCAGCTCATGCGCGAGGCGCGACATGCGCGCTTCGGTGTATCGCATCGCCGCGGCGGAGTCGCCATCGATCGAGCCGAAGTTACCCTGGCCATCGACCAGCATGTAACGCAGCGAGAACGGCTGTGCCAGGCGCACCAGCGTGTCGTACACCGACTGATCGCCATGCGGGTGGTACTTACCGATGACGTCACCGACGATACGCGCCGACTTGAAGTAGGGCTTGTTGCTGTGCGCGTTGAGTTCGTTCATCGCGAACAGCACGCGGCGATGCACCGGCTTGAGGCCATCGCGCGCATCCGGGAGCGCGCGGCCCACGATCACGCTCATGGCGTAATCGAGGTAGCTCTTGCGCATCTCGTCTTCCAGGTTGACCTGGATGATTTCCTTGGCGTTTTCTGCCATTCGGGTTCCGTTGTCTGGTAGCGGTCCAGTCCGGCGCAGCCCTCTGCGGGAGGGGGTCGTGCCGGAACCTCGATTCAACCTGTGGATACTACCACAACAGGCCGTTCCCTGCCTCCATTTACGGGGATTTTACCGGCACAAATCAGGAACTTAGGGGGGCGCGCGGCCAGCGGCCGGCACTACCGGGGGCGGAGGTCACGCTGCCCCCTCCCCTGTGCCTCACCCGCCGAAGGCGGCGCGCATGTTCTCGATGGTCGGGTTCAGGATCACCCCGCGCTCGGTCACGATGGCATCGATCAGTTCACCCGGGGTGACGTCGAACACCGGGTTCCAGGCGGCGATGCCTTCGGCCACGGTGCGGGTACCGCCCACGCCGTACAGCTCGCCCGGGTCGCGCTGCTCGATCTCGATCTGGCTGCCATCCACGGTCTCCATGTCCACGGTCGAGGACGGCGCCACCACCATGAACTTGACCCCGTGGTGGCGAGCGGCGATGGCCAGCTGATAGGTGCCGATCTTGTTGGCGGTATCGCCGTTGGCGCAGATGCGGTCGGCGCCGACGATCACCCATTGCACCGCACCGGTCTTCATCAGGTGCGAGGCTGCCGAATCGGCGATCAGGGTGGCGTCGATGCCATCCTGCTGCAGTTCCCACACGGTCAGGCGTGCGCCCTGCAGCCACGGACGGGTCTCGCCGGCGAACACGCGGGCGATGCGGTGCTGGGCCATACCGGCACGGATCACGCCCAGTGCCGTGCCGAAGCCGGCGGTGGCCAGCGAGCCGGTGTTGCAGTGGGTCAGCACGCCGCTGCCGGCCTCGATCAGGCCCGCGCCCAGCGCGCCCATGTGGCGGTTGGCGGCCAGGTCCTCCTCGGCAATGGCCTGCGCTTCGGCTTCCAGCAGAGCCTTCCAGTCGGCGCCGGCGACGTTCAGGCAGCGACGCATGCGCGCCAGCGCCCAGGCCAGATTGACGGCGGTCGGGCGCGATGCGTTCAGGCGCTGCAGCGCCGGCTCCAACTGCTGAAGCGCATGCGCGCCATCAGCGGCCTGCACGTCCCGCGCCGCCAGCACCACACCCCAGGCTGCGGCAATGCCGATCGCCGGCGCGCCACGCACGGTCAGCGCGTGGATGGCGCTGGCAACTTCGTCACTGTCATGGCAGACCACGTGCTCGACCACGAACGGCAGCTTGCGCTGGTCCAGCAGTTGCAGGGCATCGCCGGTCCAGAGGATCGGGCGGATGTGGTCATAACGGGCGTAGTCGATGTCGGAGGCAGTGTTCATGGGCCCATTGTAGGGCCACGCCCCGCGTGGTTGGAGCCTGCCCGGGCTCAATTCACCGAGAATTCGGCGCGGCAGCCGCCGTCCACCCAGATCCCGTTGCGGTTCCAGCCCCAGGTGTTGCCTTCCTCGCACGGGGTGCTGGACAACTGCTCGGTAACGACCGCGCCGACCGAAATGCTCGCCCCACAGAAGCGGCGCTTCTTCGACTTCGACTCGCAGGTCAGGCGGCGTGGCACGTCGACAAAACGGCCGTCCTCGTCAGCCACTTCGAAATCGCCCTGGCAACCACGGCTGGTCCAGACTTCATTGCGCTTGTAGCCCCAGCCCTGCCCTTCGCGGCACGGCAGCACCGACAGCTGGCGCAGCAGGCGCACCGGCGCCCCGTCCAGGCGCACCGGGCAACTCTGCGGGCGGCCATTGGATTCGCAGCGCACCACACGGCGGACCAGGCGCTTGCCTTCCGTTGCCGCAGGCGCTGCACCTTCCGCACGACGCGCACGGAACTCGGCGCGGCAGCCAAGGGTGACCCACACGCCACTGCGGTCGGTGCCCCACTCGCTGCCACGGATGCAACTGTTGCTGGACAACTGGCGCACAAGGTCGATGCCATTGCTGACGTCGATATCGCAATGCACCCAGCCCATGTCGCGCGATTCGCAGGTCACCACTTCGCCGTCATAGCCCGCCTGCTGGGCCGACGCCGATGACGGCAGCCAGGCACCCCAGAGCGCGATGGAGTACACCGGTGCAGCGACAACCGCAAACCACTTGACCAAAGCCTTCCCCAGCAGGAATGGATGAACTGCGTGCCAGTGTCCGGCATCTGCTGTGATAAGAGCATCATCCTGCTTACCGAAGCAAGCGCGGAAACGCGGAATTCCGTTCAGTCTTCGATGTTCAGGAACGTGCGCACCGCGCTCACGCGTGGGCGAAGTCGTAGGCCAGCACATCGGCGATACGCGGCGTGCGGTTCATCGCCATCAACAACCGATCGACACCCACCGCCACGCCAGCGCAGGCAGGCATCGATGGCAACGCCGACAGCAGCGCCTCATCCACGGACGGTTGCACCTGGCCCCGCTCATGGCGGCGCTGCAGGTCACGCTGGAATCGCGCACGCTGTTCGTGCGCGTCGTTCAGTTCGTGATAGCCGTTGGCCAGTTCCACGGCCCCCAGATAAAGCTCGAAACGCTCGGCCAGCGGCGGCGTGCCGGCTCGAATGCGCGCCAGTGCGGCCTGGCTGGCAGGCCAATCGTGGACCACGGTCATCACCGCGTCATCGAAATGCGGCTGGATATGATGGGTCATCAGCAGATCCAGCCAGTCATCGCGGGTCAGCCCGACCGGGTCGATATGTACCTCGCCCAGCGCGGCACGCAGCGCGGCCTCGTCGGCATCGAACGGATCCACACCCACGTACTGCTGGAACAGCTCGCGGTAACTGAGCACACGCAGCGTCGCACTGCGCCCGACCAGGGCCAGCGCCTGGCCGACCAGCTCGGCGGTTTCCTGCACCAGGCGATGGTGGTCCCAACCGACCCGGTACCACTCCAGCATGGTGAATTCCGGATTGTGGCGGCCGCCCGCCTCGCCGTTGCGGAACACCCGGCCCAGTTCGTAACAGTCACCCACGCCCGCCGCCAGCAGGCGCTTGAGCGGATACTCCGGCGAGGTACGCAGCCAGCGGCGGCGGCCACCGGCATCGACATGGCCGGTGAAATCGGTATGGAAGCTGTCGATGTTCGGCTCGGTGTTGCCGGCCACCGACAGGATCGGCGTCTCCACCTCCAGCACATCGCGATCGGCGAAGAAGCGGCGCACCAGCGCGTTGAGCGCGGCACGCTGCTGCAGCGCGCGCAGCAGGGCCTCGCTCACAGGATGCCCTCCGGGCGCGGATGATCCAGCGGCAGGGTCAGCAGATCGCGGGTGTCATCGATGTAGCCACTGGCCAGGTACAGGCGCCGGGCCAGTTCGTTGTGGTGGTTCACTTCCAGCCGCAGGCGGCTGACGCCACGCCCGCGAGCGCGCTGTTCGCAGATGGCCAGCGCCTGCTTGCCGCGGCCGCGGCCGCGCGCGCGGTGGCTCAGGTACAGCTCGTCCAGCAGCATGAAGTGGCCGCCCTGCTCCAGGCTGAAACCCATCGCGATCACTGCGTAGCCCACCACCTCGGCGGCCTCGTCCAGCCACAGCAGCACCTCGCCATTGCGCGGATCGGCCAGCAGCGCGTCCACGCCGCGACGCACGCGCGCGTCGTCGAAGTCGATCTTGTCTTCGGCATAGAACTCGCGCATCAACGCGATCAACAGTTCTTCGTCGGCACGGGTGGCCAGGCGGAAATCCAGCGGAGCGGTCTGCATCGGTGTTCCTTTGTGTTTCATGCCGGGCGCCAGGCACCCGGCGGGGTCATCATTCGTGTTCGGCGAGGTAGGCCAGCAGGCGGTCTTCGTCCCATACCGGCACGCCCAGCGACTGCGCCTTGTCCAGCTTGGAGCCGGCCTCGGTACCGGCCACCACGAAGCTGGTCTTCTTCGACACGCTGCCGGAGACCTTGGCACCCAGCGCTTCCAGGCGTTCCTTGGCGGCATCGCGGGTGAGCTGGGCCAGGGTGCCGGTCAGCACCACGGTCTGCCCATCCAGCGGGCCGGCCACGATCTCGGCCAGCGCCGGCGCCTTGGCCAAGATCTGCTGCATCGCCTTCTCGGCCGCCAGCAACATCGCGCCATGGCCATCTGCATCGAGCCACGCAGCCAGGCCGCGTGCAGTGTCATCGGGCAGGCCGGCGTTGACGAACTGGCCATGCTCGGCGTCGAGCACTGCTTGCGCGCCGGAAAGCGCAGCGACCAGTTTTTCGGCGCGCAGGCGGGTGATGCCAGGGATCTCCGATTCGACCAGCAGCTGCGCCAGATCCAGCCCTTCGCGCAGCTTGGCACTGGGCGCATGCACATCGCTGATGCGCACCTGACCGACCTGCAGCAGGTCATCGATGGCCTGCTGGTTGCCCTGCTGCTCGAAGAAATGACCCAGCGAACGCGCCACTTCGCCGCCGATGTCCGGCACACGCTTGAACAGCGGCCACGGCAGGTGGCGGATCAGCTCCAGGTCACCGAACCACTGCGCCAGCGCCTTGGCCGTGCTCTCACCCACGTGCTCGATGCCAAGCGCGAACAGCAGGCGCTCCAGCGTGGCCGCGCGGCTGGCGTCGATTGCCGCGATCAGGTTGTCGGCCCACTTGGTGGCGATCTTCTTCGTGTTCCATTCGAAGCTGGCCGGCTGTGCCAGCGCCTGTGCGCGCCAGCCCGGATCGTTGCCATCCAGCTTGAGCACCGCATTGAGCACCGCACCACTGCCTTCGGCGGGCAGGTGCAGCTTCAGCGCAGCCGCCAGTGCGGAAGGGTCCTCGGCATCCAGCACCAGCTTCAGATGCAGCAGCTGGTCACGGTTGAGCCGGTACAGATCGGCCACGCTTCTGACGATGCCGGCGTCGACCAGGGTTTCGATGTACTTGTCACCCAGGCCATCGATATCCATCGCGCGACGCGAGGCGAAATGGGCGATAGCTTCCTTGCGCTGCGCCGGGCAGGACAGTTCGCCCGAGCAGCGCCATGCGGCAGCACCTTCCTCGCGCACGATTTCCGAGCCGCACACCGGGCAGCGCGTCGGCATCTGCCACGGCGTGGTGCCCGGCGGGCGGCGATCAAGGATGACGCTGACCACTTCCGGAATCACATCACCGGCGCGGCGCACGATCACGCTGTCACCCACGCGCACATCCAGGCGTGCGATCTGGTCGGCGTTGTGCAACGTGGCGTTGGACACGATCACGCCCGCCACCGCCACCGGCGCCAGCCGCGCGACCGGTGTGGCTGCACCGGTGCGGCCGATCTGGATCTCGATCGCCTCTACCGTAGTGCTCTGTTCCTGTGCCGGGAACTTGTGCGCGATGGCCCAGCGCGGCGCACGCGAAACGAAGCCCATGGCCTGCTGGCCGGCGCGGTCATCCAGCTTGTAGACCACGCCATCGATATCGAACGGCAGGCCATCGCGGCGCTCACCGATATCGCGGTAGTAGCCGAGCAGGCCGTCGGTGCCTTCCACGACCTTGCACAGCTCACTGACCGGGAAGCCCCAGGCACCGAGCTGGGCCAGTGTGCCCGAATGGGTGTCCGGCAGCTCGCCGCCCTGCACTTCGCCGGTGCCGTAGGCGAAGAAACTCAGCCGGCGCTGCGCACTGATCTTCGGGTCGAGCTGGCGCAGCGAACCGGCGGCGGCGTTGCGCGGGTTGGCCAGCACCTTGCCGCCCTGCAGGCGCGCACGTTCGTTGTAGGACTCGAAGTCGGCGCGGGCCATGTAGACCTCGCCACGCACCTCCAGCACATCCGGCCAGTCCTTGCCGTGCAGCCGCTTGGGAATATCACCGATCTCGCGCAGGTTGGCCGTCACGTCCTCGCCGGTACTGCCATCGCCACGGGTCGCGCCGAGTACGAAATGACCGTCCTCGTAGCGCAGGCTGATCGCCAGGCCGTCCATCTTCGGCTCGGCCGAGAACCGCAGGCTGCGACGGCCCAGGCGCTCGTCGATGCGGCGTACGAAATCCGCCACTTCCTCGTCGCTGAAGGCATTGGACAGCGACAGCATCGGCACCGCGTGGCGCACTTCCGGGAAGCGGCCGGAGGGGCGCGCACCGACCTGCTGGGTCGGGCTGTCGGCACGGGCCAGCTCCGGATGCTCGCGCTCCAGCGCTTCCAGCTCGCGCACCATCCGGTCGTAGTCGACGTCGGGGATCTCCGGCGCGTCCAGCTCATGGTAGGCGCGGTTGGCCTGGGCGATCTGCCGGCGAAGGTCTTCGGCGCGTTCGGCGGGGCTGGGGCTCATCGGGATCCGGTGGTTCTGGGATGGCCGGGGATTCTACCGCGCCCGGCTGTCAGCCCCTGTAACGCCGCCGCCTTTGTAGCGTCGAGCTTGCTCGACTGGTGCTCCCTCGCTCTGGCACGTGCCAACCACTCCCCCATCCTGGTACGTGCCAACCACTCCCCAGCTCTGGTACGTGCCAACCACCCTCCCGCTCTGGTAGGTGCCAACCTTGGTTGGCACATTTACAGTCGAACATGGTTCGACTCCGCAGAAGAGCAGCTTGCCGCCCACGCCCACCGGCGCTAGCGTGCGACGGTCTTCCCTTCGGAATCCCGCCCGTGACCCTGCCCGCTTCCCGTCGACGCTTCCTGCAACTGGCTGGTGCTGGCCTCGCCGTCACCGGCACCGGGCTGCCGCAGCTCGGCCATGCCCAACCCGCGACAGCCGCCGCCCCAGCCCCTGCCAAAGGCGCCGTACTACTGAACTTCAACGAATGCCCGTACGGCCCCTCGCCCGCCGCCCAGCAGGCGGCGCGCGACAGCACCGCCAGCTGCGGCCGCTACCGCTTCGAACTGGCGGGCCAGGTGCGCGATGCCTTTATTGAACAGGCACGCATTCCGGCTGATCACGTGCGGCTGTATCCAGGTTCCAGCGAGCCGCTGAACCGCGCCGCCGTGCTATGGACCGGCCCGCAGGCGGGGCTGGTGGTGGCCGACCCGACCTTCGAGACGCTCGGCGAGGTCGCCGCCGCACACGGTGCACACGTGCAGAAAGTGCCGCTGCGCGAGGACGGTGCACACGACCTGCGTGCGATGGTCGCCGCCGCACACGCACGCCCGACCGGGCTGCTGTATGTGTGCAACCCCAACAACCCGACCGGCTCGATCAGCCCACCGGATGAGCTCGCCTGGCTTCTGGCCCACAAGCCCGGTTCCACCCGCGTGCTGTTGGACGAGGCGTATCTGCAGTACAGCGAACAGCCGAGCCTGATCGCGCAGGTGGCGCAGCGCGATGACCTGATCGTGTTGCGCACGTTCTCCAAGCTATATGGCATGGCCGGCCTGCGCCTGGGCGTGGCGACCGCACATCCCGACCGCCTGCGCGAGCTGGCCAGCCTGGGCGACAACCCGCTGCCGGTGCCGGCGCTGGCGGCGGCACTGGCCAGCCTGCGCGATCCGCAGTTGATTCCACAGCGCCGCCTGCAGAATGCCAAGGTGCGCCAGGCCACCATCGCATGGCTGGGCAAGCGTGGTTTCAGCTGCGTGCCGTCGGAAGCGAACTGCTTCGTGGTCGACGTGCAACGCGATGGCAGCGCGTTCGCCAAAGCGATGGCGGACAACGGCGTGGTGATCGGACGCAGCTGGCCAATCTGGCCACAGCGCGTGCGCGTGACCGTCGGCACCGAAGAGGAAATGGCGGCGTTCTGCCGCGCGTTCGCGAAGGTGGCCGGCGTGCCGGCCTGAACCTGTTGGTGGGGGCGAACCTTGGTTCGCCCCATCCACGCATGGCGTGGATCTACTGTTGTGGGTGCCGACCGTTGGTCGGGGTGGGTGCCGACCGTTGGTCGGCACGCCATGGCGCTTACCAGCGCGGGGTCTTGGTCAGCGGCGGGGCCTGGTGCTGGCGGTCGTAGGCGCGCAGCTCGTCACGGATGTGTGCGATGCGCTGGCGGCCCAGGGCATTGCGGCTGTCATCCAGCACCACGCCATCCAGCAGTTCAGCCATGCGCTGCACGGTCGGCAGCATCTTCTCCCAGGCGTCCAGCGCGGTCAGCGGCGCCGGCAGGGTCAGGAAGAAGGCGATGGCCGGGGTTTCCATGGCGCGGATGTTGGCCATGTCGAAGCTGCCCGGCTTCATGATGCTGGCCATCGAGAAGATCGGGCCGCGCTCGGGGTGGCCTTCCACCAGACGGTGGAACACGTTCATGTGGCCGAACACCAGGCCGGTCTTCTCGGCCGCCACCACGATGTCTTCGCCACGCAGCTGTTCACCGGCCCGGGCAGCCACGAACAAGGAGACGATCTTGTCGAAATCCTGGGTGGCGCGCTTGCCGAGATCACTGGCGCCCGGGTCGGTTTCGCCCAGACCAAGTTCGGCCTGCTCGCCTTCCGTGCCCATGCCCGGTTCGACGCGGCCATCGGCCACGGCGACGCCGTCTTCGCCCAGTACCGGTTCGCGGCGCTCGCCGCTGGTCGGTTCCGCTCCTTCCACGCGGCGCCCCTGGGGCTTCTTTTTCGGACGGCCAAACAGGAAGATCGCGGCGATCAACAGCAGGCCGGCGGCCAGGATGCCGATGCGCAACAGTGCCGTGTCGGACATTCGATAGGTTCTCCGGCTAGTTCATTCAGGTAACTAGGATGGCACGTCAGGCCGCGCCCGCCAATCGCGCGGCTTCTTCCAGGTCCACGCTGACCAGGCGGCTGACGCCCGGCTCGCGCATGGTCACGCCCGACAGCTGGTGCGCGGCCTCCATCGTCGCTTTGTTGTGGCTGACGAACAGGAACTGCACCTTTTCGCTCATTTCCTTGACCATGTTGGCCAGGCGGCCGACGTTGGCTTCGTCCAGCGGCGCGTCCACCTCATCCAGCAGGCAGAACGGCGCGGGGTTGAGCTGGAAGATGGCGAACACCAGCGCCACCGCGGTCATCGCCTTCTCGCCGCCGGACAGCAGCGAGATGCTGGACACGCGCTTGCCCGGCGGACGCGCCATGATGGTCACACCGGTGTCGAGCAGGTCTTCACCGGTCAGTTCCAGGTAGGCGTGGCCGCCACCGAACAGGCGCGGGTACAGCGCCTGCACGCCAGCGTTGACACGATCGAAGGTGTCCTTGAAACGACCGCGGGTCTCGCGGTCGATCTTGCGGATCGCATCTTCCAGGGTTTCCAGCGCCGTGGTCAGGTCGGTGTGCTGCGAATCCAGATAATCCGAGCGTTGCGAAGCCTCGCCGTACTCGTGGATGGCGGCCAGGTTGACCGGCTCCAGCCGGCGCATGCGGCCATCGATCTGGTGCACGGCCTGCTCCCAGTCGCCCAGGCGGGCGTCCTCGGGCAATGCGTTGAGCACGTCCTGCAGTACGAACCCGGCCTTCTCCACCGCGCCCTGCAGGGTGTCCGCGCTGAGCACCAGCGCCTGCTGGTCCAGCTTGCGCTGCGAGATACGCTCGCGCTGGGCCAGCGCCTGTTCGTCGCGCTGGTGGCGGGTCTGTTCGCAATTACGCAGCTCGGCGTCGATGCCATCGAGCAGCGTGCGCGCCTCGGTCAGCACGCGATCGGCCCGCACGCGCTCTTCCAGTGCATTCTGGTGCTCGGCCTGCAGCGACTCGACCGGCGAATCACCTTCGTCCAACTGCGAATGCAGTTCGCCCAGTCGCGAATCCAACTGCCCGCGCTGGGTACCCATGCGTTCCAGCGCCTGGCTCAGTGAAGCCAGCTGCGCCCGCTGCGATTCCAGGGTCAGCGCCAACGAGTGCGAGCGCTCGCGCACTGCTCGCGCGGCGTCTCTGGCCAGGTCGCGGGCCTCGGTCAGCTGTCGGCGCTCGCCCTCCAGCCGCTGCCGGGTCGATTCCAGGTCGCCCATGCTGCTGACCGCGTTTTCCAACCGCGAGCGCGCTTCACGCGCCTGCTCGTTATTGGCTTCCAGCGTTTCCTGCAGCTGCTTCAGTTCGCCTTCGATGCGGTCGATGCGCGTGCGCGCCGCCTCCACCTTGCCCTGCTGCCCCTGCAATTGGCCAGCCAGTTCAGAGACCGCACGATGGGCCTGGTACAGCGCACGCTGTGCGTCTTCGCGCTGCTGCTCGGCGGCCTGCAGCTGCTCACGGAAACCACTCAGCTGTTCTTCCAGCTCGGCTTCGCGATCCTGCAGTTGCTCGATCTGCTCGCGCAGCTCGTTGATCTCACGTTCGCGCAGCAGCGCGCCCTGCTGGGCTGCACCGGAGCGCGATACGCGCAGCCAGCCCTGGCCCAGGCGCTCGCCGCTCTGGGTGATGATCGAATCGCCTTCCGGAAGAGTGCCCTGCAACACCTTCGCCTCGGACAAGTCCTTGGCTGCGTGCAGGTGTGCCAGCAGTCGACGGATCGCGGCCGGGCCACGCACGCGAGCCGCCAGCGAGGTCGGCGCGACCTTCAGGTCCGCGCCATCGTTGGCGACCAGTGCGATGTGGCCCTCGCCAAGTTCGCCGAGGGCATCAACCAGGCTGCCCGGGTCATCGACCAGCACGCCTTCGATCAACTGGCCAAGCGCGCTTTCCACCGCATTTTCCCAGCCGGCATCGACGTCCAGACGTTCGCCGACACGCGCCGCCGAATCCAGCCCGCGCGCCTTCAGCCACGCCACGGCAGCGCCCTGCTCCTGGCCCAGCGCAGCCTGCTGCAGGGTTTCCAGCGAAGCCAGGCGACCGCGCAGGCCGTTGGCCTGCTTGCGCAGTTCGGCCAGTTCGTTCTGGCCATTGCGCTGCTGTTCCTGCACCGTCGCCACGCCCTGCTTGCGCAGCTCGACGTCTTCGCTCAATTCATCCAGCGCGGTCTTCTGCGTGTCGTGCTGCAGGTGCAGCTGCTCGAAGGCTTCTTCCAGCGCGTCCACGTCCAGCCCGGCGCGCTCGGCGGCCAGGGCCTCGCGACGCCGGTCAGCGTCGAGGATCTGCTTGTCCAGGTAGTCCACGCGCGTGCGCTCGACATCGCCGGCGCGCGACGCCTCCGAACTCTGCGAGGTGTGCTGCTCCCAGCGCTGCTGCCAGCTGGCCAGCCGGTCCTCGGCCTCGCGCAGGCTTTCCTGCTTGATCTCGTTCTCTTCCTGCAGTTCTTCCAGCTGCGGGGTGGCGGCCTCCACCGCCTCGCGCAGCACCATCAGCTTGGCTTCGTCGCCGCTGATGTGCTGGCCCAGTTCGGCCAACGCCTGGCGGGTCTCGTCGCGCGCCTTGTGCAGGCGCTGCGACAGCTCGCGCTGGTGCTGGATCTGCTGCTCCAGGCGCGCCAGCGTGCTGCCGACCTGATAGACCGCAGCCTGCGCGGTGTTGAGCGCGTCGGCGGCCTCTTCGCGTCGAACGCGCGAGGTCTCGATGCGGGCCTCGGCATCACGCTGATCGGCGATCAGCTGCTGCAGCTTGGTCTCTTCCTGCGACAGCCCTTCGCGCAGCTTGGACAGGCGACCGTCCAACCCGCGGAATTCCAGGGCCTTCCACTCGGCATCCTTGACCCTGCGCTCTTCCTGCAGCGCCTGGTACTGCTCAGCCTGCTTGGCCTGGCGCTTGAGGTGTTCGAGCTGCTTGCTGATCTCGTCGCGCAGGTCGCCCAGCCGGTCCAGGTTCTCGCGGGTGTGGCGGATGCGGGTCTCGGTCTCCTTGCGGCGCTCCTTGTACTTGGAGATGCCGGCCGCCTCTTCCAGGTACACGCGCAGGTCTTCCGGGCGCGCCTCAATGATCTGGCTGATCATGCCCTGCTCGATGATCGAGTAGCTGCGCGGGCCCAGGCCGGTGCCGAGGAACAGATCGGTGATGTCGCGGCGACGGCACTTGGTGCCGTTGAGGTAATAGTTGCTGGTGCCGTCGCGGCTGACCGTGCGCTTGACCGAGATTTCGTTGAACGAGGCGTACTCGCCCGAGATTGTGTGGTCGGAGTTGTCGAAGATCAGCTCGACGGTGGCCTGCGAGACCGGCTTGCGGGCATTGGAACCGGAGAAGATCACGTCGGTCAGCGAGTCGCCGCGCAGGCGGCTGGCCGAGCTCTCGCCCATGACCCAGCGCACGGCGTCGATGATGTTCGACTTGCCGCAGCCATTGGGCCCCACCACGCCGGTCATGTTGGTCGGCAGGTGCAGGGTGGTCGGATCGACGAACGACTTGAAGCCGGACAGCTTGATCGTGGAAAGACGCATGGCGTGATTGGGTTCCAACAGGCGCCTTGGGGGCGTCCGTATTGTGGATGTCAGGTCAGCCAGCACCTCAAGCCATTGATTTCAAAAGAATTCAATGAAGCCAAGGGTGACACAATGGAATGAGTATAACGGCGCGAATGTTCCACGGGCGGGATGACCAGCCGAGAATGCCCATACACGTACTCCGTTTCACGCTTGAATGTCGCTTTGGGATCGGGCAGCCCCCTCCATAATTAACCAAATTATTGATTTTAAAATATATTTTTTGAGTCAACCTAGCCAGCCACGTCTCCAGGCTGCAGCATGGACCGATGAACAGCCCCAGCCAGCCTTCCTACCAGGAGCTGAAGTTTGAGCACCTTGGCCAAGCCCGGGATCGCGCCTTTCTTGGAGGCAATCCATACCTGCCTCCCGATACTCCCTGGCCTTGCGACGCAAAGGCGAAGCCGATGCTTCATCTTGCGAGCCTGCCTGCACCCTTCGTTCAAACGCATGCCCAGAAGATCGAAATCAGAGCTGATCTCTGCGTGTCGATCTTCACGCCTTATGACGTTCTTGACGATGCCTACATCGAAATCGCTCTACTGACTGGCGGACGTGTCATCGCTTACGCACCCCACGAATCCGGTCCAGACAGCGCAGCGCCCCCTTTTGATCCGCGCCTGATCACCACTGCCACGGCCTCCATCCCGGATGACGCCGCGAACGGAATCGCCAAGATTGGCGGAATTCCCGTCTGGCTTCAGGACGATTGCACCGATGGCCGGGAATTCATCCTCCAGATCAACGGCTCCCGATTGAACCGGGCAGCACCCACGCACCGAGGAATTCTGGTCGGCGGAATGGGGTATCTGTTGCTTGATCGCAACATTCCCTCACCTTCGATGGACTGCGGTCGATTCGTCATCCAGACGACCTGAGCAATCAGTCGAGCACGCCTCGACTCTATATGTCCAACATTCGCCCAAAACAAAACGGGCACCCTTGCGGGCGCCCGTTCTGCGGTGATTCCAGGCCTTGCGGCGTGGGATCAGGCTTCGGCGACGACGACGACCTTGACGGTGGTCTCGACGTCGGCGTGCAGGTGGACCAGCACGTCGTATTCGCCGATGTTGCGGAAGGCGCCTTCGCCCAGGATGACTTCGCTCTTGCTGACCGGCAGGCCGGCAGCGGTGAAGGCATCGGCGATTTCGCGGGCGCCGACCGAGCCGTACAGCTTGCCTTCGGTCGAAGCGTTGGCCGGGATGGTCACGCTCGCGCCTTCCAGCTTGGCCTTGCGGGCGTCAGCGTCGGCGTGGATGGCCTGGGCCTTGGCTTCGTATTCGGCGCGCTTGGCTTCGAACTCGGCCTTGTTGCTCTCGGTGGCCGGAACGGCCTTGCCCTGCGGCACGAGGAAGTTACGGCCGTAGCCCGGCTTCACGTCGACCAGGTCGCCCAGGTTGCCGAGGTTGGTGACTTTCTGCAGGAGGATCAGCTGCATGGTATTGCTCCAGATAAGTTATTCGTTAGCGAGGCGATGCCCCGCAACAAAGGCTGTCCGAATAGCTGGCACAGCAGGGGCGGCACCGGGCCGCCCCGCCGGGCATCAGACGTCGTGGTTGTCGGTGTAC
This sequence comes from Stenotrophomonas sp. SMYL86, assembly GCF_036320025.1. Lineage (NCBI taxonomy): Bacteria > Pseudomonadati > Pseudomonadota > Gammaproteobacteria > Lysobacterales > Lysobacteraceae > Stenotrophomonas > Stenotrophomonas sp. SMYL86. The sequence continues at coordinate 199,708 of NZ_JAWIRU010000002.1, read as the reverse complement.
GGGATCAGGGCCAGGAAGCGAGCGCGCTTGACGGCGGTCGCCAGCTGACGCTGGTACTTCGACTTGGTACCGGTGACGCGGCTCGGCACGATCTTGCCGTTCTCGGTCAGGTACTGGCGCAGGGTGTTGAGATCCTTGTAGTCGATCTCCTTCACACCTTCAGCCGTGAACTTGCAGAACTTGCGGCGACGGAAGAACTTGGACATGGGAAGGCTCCTTAGGCGGCGGAAGCGGCGTCGTCGCCGGCTTCGTTGTCAGCGGTGGTGGTGGACTCGCCTTCTTCGTCGTCACGACGACGGCGCTCACCGCGCTCCGGCTTGTCACCCTTCTCGTCCTTGCTCTTCATGATCAGCGACTGCTCGGTGTCAGCCTCGTCACGCTTGATGACCAGGTTGCGCAGCACGGCGTCGTTGAAGCGGAAACTTTCGGTCAGTTCGTTCAGAACGGCCTGGTCGGCTTCGATGTTCATCAGCACGTAGTGGGCCTTCACCAGGTTCTGGATCGGGTACGCCAGCTGGCGGCGGCCCCAGTCTTCCAGACGGTGGATGGTGCCGTTGCCGTTCTCGACCAGCGACTTGTAGCGCTCGATCATGGCCGGGACCTGCTCGCTCTGGTCCGGGTGGACCATGAACACGATTTCGTAATGACGACTCATGTTTTTTCTACCTTTCGGATGTGGCCTCGCGGCCGGACAGCCCCCCGCCGTTGAGACCGCGGTGGGGCAAGGATTCCCGCCAAGAAGGCAGGAAGCCGCGCATTATGGCGCAGATGGGGTGGCCGGGCAACCGGCGGGCCACAGGGCAACCTGAACCGGGCTACCCCAGATCCACATGAAGGCGGTGCTGGCCGCATTCCAGGCACTGGAACAGGCAGCCAATCATCTCCCCGTCCCGGCTCAGGTGTTCCAGCACCCAGTCGGCGTCGCGCGGGTTGACCTCGACCACGTCGGGCCGGACCTCGTCGAGGATGGGCTGGAGGTCCTCGCTACCGGCGTAACCGAGGAAGGCGCAGGGCCGCTCACAATGGCTGAGCCAGACCGACTGCTGCCAGGACGAGTAGCCCGGGGTGCGCTCGCAGATCTCCAGCAGCAGCTCGCGGGCGATGGTCGGCGGCGGATCGGCCGGATCCGGGGATACCCCCTCGATGTCGCTCCAGCCGGTGAATTCGCCTTCGTAACTGGCCGCCGCCCTGCCATCGGCGATACACCAGGGGCACAGATACTCCGGACGCAGGCGCGTGTAGAACGGCCCCCGGTAACGAAGCGTCCGCGGCTGTCCGCAGCAGTCGCAGACCCCGTCGACTTCTTCGAAGGAGAGGGCGTAGGCGTTGGGGTGATAGATAAAAGCCGGTCGTTCCATCCGTGGGATCCCTTCCCTGCCGACCAAGGTCGGCATCTACCAGCGCCCGGCCATGCCCGGCGGACGCCAGAACCAGCCCTCAGGCCTTGTCGGCGTCGGTGGTGAAGCTTTCACCGCAGCCACACTCGGCGGTGGCGTTCGGGTTGCTGAACGTGAACGTTTCGCTCAGGCCGTGCTTGCCGAAGTCGATCACGGTGCCGTCCACCAGCGCCAGGCTCTTGGCATCGACATAGATCTTCACGCCGTCCTGATCGAAAACGGTATCGCCCTCGCGCTCGTCGCGGGCCAGGTCGGTGATGTGACCCCAGCCCGAGCAACCGGTCTTGGTCACGCCGAAACGCAGGCCCAGCGCGCCGGGGGTCTGGGCGACAAAGCGCTGCACGCGCTCGAAGGCAATGGGGGTCAGGCTGACGGCCATGGGGCTACTCCATAGGTACGGGGACATTATAAGGAGCCGTTGCCACGAAAAATGCCTCGCAAGCAGAACGCTGCAACCGGTAAACTCCCGTGTTCACAGATCGAGTCGATCAGCAGAGGATTCAAGTCATGACGGTGGTCAGCGTTGAACATGCGCTTGCCGGGAAGATCCCGGAAGGCGGCGAAGTCACGGTACGCGGATGGGTGCGCACGGTGCGCGGTTCAGCGAATCTGGCCTTCGTGAATGTGAGCGACGGCTCCTGCTTCGCGCCGATCCAGGTCGTGGCCGGCGACAGCCTGGCCAACTTCGATGAGATCAAGCGCCTGACCAGCGGCTGCTCGGTCATCGCCACCGGCACCCTGGTGAAGTCGCAGGGCAAGGGCCAGTCATTCGAGATCCAGGCCAGCACGCTGGACGTGGTCGGCTGGGTCGAAGACCCGCTCACCTACCCGATCCAGCCCAAGCCGATGTCGCCGGAGTTCCTGCGCGAAGTGGCGCACCTGCGCCCGCGCACCAACCTGTTCGGCGCGGTCACCCGCATCCGCAACTGCCTGGCCCAGGCCGTGCACCGTTTCTTCCACGAGAACGGCTTCAACTGGATCAGCACCCCGATCATCACCACCTCCGACGCCGAAGGCGCCGGCCAGATGTTCCGCGTGTCCACCCTGGACATGGTGAACCTGCCGCGTGACGAGAAGGGCGCGATCGATTTCAGCCGCGACTTCTTCGGCAAGGAAACCTTCCTAACCGTGTCCGGCCAGCTGAACGTCGAGGCCTACTGCCTGGCGCTGAGCAAGGTCTACACCTTCGGCCCGACCTTCCGCGCCGAGAACAGCCACACCACCCGCCACCTGGCGGAGTTCTGGATGATCGAGCCGGAAATCGCCTTCGCCGACCTGGCCGAAGACGCGCGCCTGGCCGAAGAGTTCCTGAAGTACCTGTTCCGTGCGGTGCTGAACGAGCGTGGCGACGACCTGGCCTTCATCGCCGAGCGCGTGGACAAGAACGCGATCACCAAGCTGGAAGACTTCATCAATGCGCCGTTCGAGCGCATCGACTACACCGATGCGGTCAGCCTGCTGCAGAAGTCCGGCAAGAAGTTCGACTTCCCGGTCGAATGGGGCCTGGACCTGCAGACCGAGCACGAGCGCTGGCTGACCGAAGAACACGTCGGCCGCCCGGTGGTGGTGACCAACTATCCGGAGCACATCAAGGCCTTCTACATGCGCCTGAACGACGACGGCAAGACCGTTGCCGCGATGGACGTGCTGGCCCCGGGCATCGGCGAGATCATCGGCGGCAGCCAGCGCGAAGAGCGCCTGGACGTGCTGGACGCGCGCATGGCCCAGTTCGGCCTGGATCGTGAGCACTACAGCTGGTATCGCGACTTCCGCCGCTATGGTTCGGTGCCGCACGCCGGCTTCGGCCTGGGCTTCGAACGCCTGGTGGTGTACGTCTGCGGGCTGTCCAACATCCGCGATGCGATCCCCTACCCGCGCGCCCCGGGCAGCGCGGACTTCTAAGCCCCACACGACCACGGAGGTACCGCTCCCATGACCCTGTTCTTCGCCCTCTGTTTCGTCGGCGTTGCAGTGGCCGGGTTCAGTGCCTTCGTGATCTTCTGGCCGCTGACCCTGGTGCACGTACGCGATCGCCATCCGGCGCTCGCCGAGCGCTTCGGCAGCGGTGCCTTCCTCAAGCCCGATGCCCTGGCCTGGCTGCTGCGCCGTGACTATCGCCAGCAGCCGGACCGCTCGCTGTCCGGGCTGGCGACGCCGGCCTGGGTATCGCTGCTGACCCTGCTGGCCGGACTGGGCATGGCCGCCCTGCTCTGGCTGGCCTCGCTCTGGTAACACATCCATGAATGACATCACCGCCTCGCGCGACAGCTGGTGGCTGGCCAGCCTCGGCAACACCCTGATCTGGGCGCGCCTGCGCGTGCGCCCGGCCGGCACCGCCGAAGTGCTCGACAGCGATGGCAACACGCTGAGCTATGACAGCGAAGACACCGCGCGTTCGCAGCTGTTCGACGCCGAATTCGTCGAGTACGACGGCCTGGACGAGGAAGACGCGCTGGTGCGCGGCTTCAGCCTGCACGAAGTGCAGCCGCCGCAGGCCGACAGCGATGAGGGCCTGCGCGGCCGCATGATCCAGTCGCTGGGCGGGCGCGCCTGACCCTGCATGTTCACCCCGCGCGCCTTCGCCGAGACCGACCTGCTCTGGCTGGACCGCCTGCTGGCGCGCGACCCGTTCGTTACCGTGCTTACGCCCGGCAGCGATGGCCTGCCGGAGCTGACCCGGATGCCGGTGCTGTACCGGCGTGACGGCGACCAGATCGAACTGCGCGGCCACTGGGCGCGCGCCAACCCGCAGTCGCGCCACCGCGGCGCGGCCAAGGTACTGATCGATGGTCCGCATGGCTACGTCTCGGCCAGCTGGTATCCGGACAAGGAACCCGCTGCGCGGGTACCCACCTGGAACTACGCCGCCGCCGAGCTGCGTGGCCAGCTGCAGACCTTCGACGATACCGAGGCGCTGGCCGAACTGGTCGGCGCGATCAGCGACCGCTTCGAAGCGAGTGTCGGCCAGGCCTGGCAGTTCGATGCCACGCGTGCCGAACATGGCCCGGAGCTGCGCGCCATCGTCGGCTTCCGTTTCCAGGTCGAACAGGTGCAGCTGAAGCTCAAGCTGAGCCAGAACCATCCCGATGCGAACCAGCTCGCGGTGATCACCGAACTGGAACAGCTGGGCACCCCCGCTTCCACCGAGTTGGCGCAGTGGATGCGCTGGCACCGCGAACAGGCCGCCCGCAGCGACTGAACGCCCCAGATTCCCGCGACGACGCAGCCGGACGGCAGCGGCGCGCCCCCACCCGACGCCAGGGACCCATACATGAAAGACATCCACAAACTGCTGCAGAACAACCGCGACTGGGCCGACCGCATCGAGAAGGAAGACCCCGAGTTCTTCCACCAGCTCGCCAAGCAGCAGCACCCCGAATACCTGTGGATCGGCTGTTCCGATTCGCGCGTGCCGGCCAACCAGATCATCGGCATGGCCCCGGGTGAAGTGTTCGTGCACCGCAACGTCGCCAACGTGGTCGCCCACACCGACCTGAACTGCCTGAGCGTGGTGCAGTACGCGGTGGACCAGCTGAAGGTGAAGCACATCCTGATCGTCGGCCACTACGGCTGCGGCGGCGTGCATGCCTGCCTGCACAACACCCGTGTCGGCCTGGCCGACAACTGGCTGCGCCACGTTGGCGACGTGATGCAGAAGCACACCGGCATCCTCGATGCGATCGAGACCGATGAGCTCAAGCACGCGCGCCTGTGCGAACTGAACGTGATCGAGCAGGTGGCCAACCTGTGCCGCTCGACCATCGTGCAGGACGCCTGGGCCCGCGGCCAGAAGCTGATGGTGCACGGCTGGGTCTACAGCCTGAAGGACGGACGCGTGCGCGAGATGGGCATCGACGTCGGTTCGCAGGAAGAGCTGCAGCCCGCCTATGAAAAGGCCCTGTCCTACGTCCCGCGCAAGGGCAAGCGCGACTGATCCCTTACGGATGACCACCATGCTCGCTTCGCCGATCAACCTGCACGCCTGGATCGAAGAAAACCGCCACCTGCTGAAGCCGCCGGTGGGCAACAAGATGATCGACAACGGCGACTTCATCGTGATGGTGGTGGGCGGGCCGAACTCGCGTACCGACTTCCACTACGACGAAGGCCCGGAGTGGTTCTACCAGCTCGAAGGCGAGATGGTGCTGAAGGTGCAGGAAGACGGCGCGGTGCGCGACATTCCGATCCGCGCCGGCGAGATCTTCCTGCTGCCGGCAAAGGTTCCGCACTCGCCGCGGCGCCCGCCCGGTGGTATCGGTCTGGTGGTCGAGCGCAAGCGCCTGCCGCACGAGATGGACGGCGTGATCTGGCACTGCGAGCGCTGCAACCACAAGCTGCACGAAGAGTATTTCCCGCTGCAGAACATCGAAACCGACCTGCCCAAGGTGTTTGCGCGCTATCACGCCAGCCTGGAACTGCGTACCTGCAGCGAGTGCGGGCACGTGGACCCGCTGCCGGCGCCAGCGGCGGGCTGAGCCATCGAACGGTAGTTGCCCACCTTGGTGGGCGCTTGCTTGTACGTGCGCCAACCAAGGTTGGCGACAACCGGGCCATGCGGCACCGGCGTTGGGTTGGCCGCTACCGGGCCATGCCCCAGGCGCTACACTGGCGGTCCCGTTGCAGCCTGTTGCCCGACCATGTCCGACCTGCTCAGCCGCACCCACGCCATTGCCCTGGACGCCGCCGATCCGCTGCGCCCGCTGCGCAATGAATTCCTGATTCCGCGCCATGGCGGCGGCGAGCAGACCTACTTCGTCGGCAACTCGCTGGGCCTGCAGCCGCGTGGCGCGCAGGCGGCCGTGCAGGAAGTGATGAAGCAGTGGGGCGAGCTGGCGGTGGAAGGCCACTTCACCGGCCCGACGCAGTGGCTGTCCTACCACCGCCTGGTGAGCGCGCAGCTGGCCCGCGTGGTCGGTGCGCTGCCCAGCGAGGTGGTTGCAATGAACACGCTGAGCGTGAACCTGCACCTGATGATGGTCAGCTTCTACCGGCCCACGGCCGAGCGCCCGGTGATCCTGATGGAAGCCGGCGCATTCCCGACCGATCGCCACGCGGTGGAAGCACAGATCCGCTTCCATGGTTTCGACCCGGCCGAGTGCCTGGTGGAAGTGCAGCCGGACGAGGCCAACGGCACGATTTCACTGACCGCGATCGAGCATGCCATCGCCGAGCACGGTTCACGCTTGGCGCTGGTGCTGTGGCCCGGCGTGCAGTACCGCACCGGCCAGGCCTTCGACCTCGATGCGATCACCCGCGCCGCACGTCTGCAGGGCGCGCGTATCGGCTTCGACCTGGCACACTCGGTCGGCAACCTGCCGCTGCGCCTGCATGACGTGGCCCCTGATTTCGCCGTGTGGTGCCACTACAAGTACCTCAACAGCGGCCCGGGCGCGGTTGCCGGCGCCTTCGTCCACGAGCGCCATCACCGCGACACCAGCCTGCCGCGCTTTGCCGGCTGGTGGGGCCATGAGGAATCCACCCGCTTCCAGATGGCGCCGCAGTTCACCCCGGCCATCGGTGCCGAAGGCTGGCAGCTGAGCAATCCGCCAATCCTCGGCCTGGCGCCGCTGCGCGCCTCGCTGGACCTGTTCGAGCGCGCCGGCATGGAGGCGCTGCGCAGCAAGTCGCTGGCACTGACCGGCATGCTCGAAGCACTGGTCCGTGCGCGCCTGTCCGGCGTGCTGGACATCATCACCCCGGCCGAGCCGCAGCGCCGTGGCTGCCAGCTGTCATTGCGCGTGATCGGTGGCCGCGAGCGCGGCCGTGCGCTGTTCGAGCATCTGCGCGGCATCGGTGTGCTCGGCGACTGGCGCGAGCCCGACGTGATCCGCATCTCGCCCACCCCGCTCTACAACCGCTACCTGGACGTGCACCACTTCGTCGAGGAAGTGGAAGCCTGGGCCGGCCTCTAAGCCGGCCCCTCCCCTACTGCTGGACAGTTCGTTGATCGCACACGCTTCCCGCTCGTTGAGCATTATCGGTGCCGGCCTTGCCGGGTCCCTGCTGGCCATCCTGCTGTCACGCCAAGGCTGGCGCATCACCTTGTACGAACGCCGCGGCGATCCACGCGTGGCCGACTACGAGAGCGGCCGCTCGATCAACCTGGCGTTGGCCGAGCGTGGGCGCAACGCACTGCGTCAGGCGGGCGTGGAAGACGAGGTGATGGCGCGCGCGGTGATGATGCGCGGGCGCATGGTGCACCCGCGCGAGGGCGAACCGCAGCTGCAGCGCTATGGCCGCGACGACAGCGAAGTGATCTGGTCGATCCACCGCAGCGACCTGAACACCACGCTGCTGGAGCTGGCCGAACAGGCCGGCGCCACCGTGCACTTCCATCGCCGCCTGCACACCGTCGATTTCGATGCGGGTTACGCACGCTTCATCGATGACCGTGACGACAGCCCGCACGACATCCGTTTCGACACCCTGATCGGTGCCGACGGTGCCGGTTCGGCACTGCGTGCGGCGATGAACCGGCGCGCGCCGCTGGGTGAGGACATCGCCTTCCTCGACCACTCCTACAAGGAGCTGGAGATCCCGCCGGCTGCCGATGGCAGCTTCCGCATCGAGCGCAATGCACTGCACATCTGGCCGCGCGGCCACTACATGTGCATCGCCCTGCCCAACCATGAAGGCACCTTCACCGTCACGCTGTTCCTGCCCAACCAGGGCGACCCCAGCTTCGCCACGGTCAACACCGGCGCACAGGCCGAGGCGCTGTTCGCGCGCGAGTTCGCCGACACCCTGCCGTTGATCCCGAACCTGCGCGCGGACTGGGAGCAGCATCCTCCGGGCCTGCTTGGCACGCTCACTCTGGAACGCTGGTACCAGCAGGGCCGCGCCGTGCTGATCGGCGACGCCGCGCATGCGATGGTGCCGTTCCATGGCCAGGGTATGAACTGCGCGTTCGAGGACTGCGTTGCGCTGGCCCGTCACCTGATGGAGGCCGATGATCTGGAAGGCGCGTTCGCCGCGTTCGAAGCCGAGCGCAAGCCAAATGCGCGCGCAATCCAGCAGATGGCGCTGGAGAACTACCTGGAGATGCGCGACCGCGTGGCCGATCCCGCCTTCCTGCTGCAGCGCGAGCTGGAACAGGAACTGCAGCGGCGCTGGCCGACCCGTTTCGTACCGCACTACACGATGGTCACCTTCCTGCACACGCCGTACGCCGAAGCGCTGCGCCGCACTGATCTCCAGCGCGAGATGCTGGTGGCGGCCACCGCAGGTCACGATTCACTGGACAACATCGACTGGGCCGCACTGGAAGCACAGATCCACGCCCAGCTGCCGGTCCTGGAGGGCGCACACTGATGGCTGACAGCTTCCTGTTCTACGACCTGGAAACCTTCGGGCAGGACCCGCGGCGCACGCGCATCTCGCAGTACGCCGCGATCCGTACCGACACCGACCTCAACGAGATCGACACCCCGGTCAGCTTCTTCGTGCGCCCGGCCGATGACCTGCTGCCCTCGCCGATGGCCACCCTGGTCACCGGCATCACCCCGCAGCAGGCACTGGCCGAGGGCATCAGCGAGGCCGAGGCCTTCGATCGCATCAACGAGCAGCTGTCGCGCCCCGGCACCTGTGCGCTGGGCTACAACACGCTGCGCTTCGACGATGAGTTCGTACGCTACGGGCTGTTCCGCAACTTCCACGATCCATACGAACGCGAGTGGCGCAACGGCAATTCGCGCTGGGACCTGCTGGACATGCTGCGGCTGATGCGCGCGATGCGCCCGGATGGCATCCAGTGGCCGTTGCGCGAGGATGGCGCCACCTCGTTCAAGCTCGAACACCTGGCCGAAGCCAACAACGTGCGCGAAGGCGATGCGCACGAAGCGCTGTCCGACGTGCGCGCCACCATCGGCATGGCGCGGCTGTTCAAGCAGTCGCAGCCACGCCTGTGGGACTACGCACTGAAGCTGCGTGACAAGCGCTTCGTCGGCAGCCTGCTGGACGTGGCCGCGATGAAGCCGGTACTGCACATTTCCATGCGCTACCCGGCCAGTCGCCTGTGCGCGGCCCCGGTGCTGCCGCTGGCCGCGCACCCGACCATCAACAACCGGGTGATCGTGTTCGACCTGGATGGCGAGATCAACGACCTGCTGGAACTGCCGGCCGAGGTGATCGCGCAGCGCCTGTACATGCGCGCCAGTGAACTGCCCGAAGGCGTGGCGCGGGTGCCGCTGAAGGAAGTGCACCTGAACAAGGTGCCCGCGCTGATCGCCTGGAACCACCTGCGCGCCGATGACCACGCGCGCCTCGGCCTGGACGTGGCCGCGATCGAGGCCAAGGTGGAACGCCTGCGCGCGTTCGCCCCGCAGCTGGCCGAGAAGGCCCGGCAGGTCTACAACCAGCCCCGCGCCGCCACCGTGGCCGATGTCGATGCCTCGCTCTACGACGGCTTCCTCGGCAATGGCGACAAGCCGCTGCTTGCGCTGGCACGCACCACCGCGCCGGAGCAGCTGACCGCGCTGGAAGGCCGCTTCCGCGACCCGCGCCTGCCGGAGCTGCTGTTCCGCTACCGCGCGCGCAATCATCCCGACAGCCTCGCGCCGGCTGAACGCCAGCGCTGGCAGGATTACCGCCGCCAGCGCCTGCTCGGAGACGGCGGGCTGGGCGAACTCAACCTGCCCCAGTACCAGCAGCAGCTCGATGCACTGGCCGCTGAAGCGCCCGACGATGCACGGCGCCAGGCCCTGCTGCAATCGCTGCGCGACTGGGGCCAGCACCTGCAGGAGACCTTGTGAGTACCTATTTCTCGGACGCCAGCTTCAAGTTCCTGCGCAGCCTGGCGCGGCATAACGACAAGGCGTGGTTCAACGACCACCGCCAGCAGTATGAAGACCACGTGCGGCAGCCATTCCTGCGCCTGCTGGGTGACCTGCAGCCGGCGCTGGCCGAGGTCAGCGACCACTTCCGCGCCGATACCCGCGGCGTCGGCGGCTCGCTGTTCCGCATCCATCGCGACGCGCGCTTCTCCAACGACAAATCCCCGTACAAGACCTGGCAGGGTGCACGCCTGTTCCACGAACGCCGCCGCGAGGTGGCCGCGCCTTCGTTCTACGTGCACCTGCAGCCGGGCGAGAGCTTCGTCGGTGCCGGCCTGTGGCATCCGGAACCGGAGACCCAGCGCCGCGTGCGCCATTTCATCCTCGACAACCCCGGCAGCTGGAAGGCCGCCGCGCATGCACCGGCCCTGCGCAAACGCTTCGACTTCGAGGAGAGCGAAAAGCTGGTGCGGCCGCCGCGCGGCTTCCCGGCCGACTTCGAATTCATCGACGACCTCAAGCACCGCAACTGGGTGATGTGGCGCTCGCTGGACGACGCCACCATGACCGGCCCGCGCCTGCTGTCCACGCTGGGCAAGGACCTGGCCGCGCTCGGCCCGTTCGTCGACTACCTGTGCGCGGCGCTGGACCTGGAATTCTGATGCCGTTGGCACAGCAACGCCGCACGCTGGGCCGCACCGGCCTGGCGGTTTCGCCGGTGGGCCTGGGCTGCTCCGGCTTCTGGGGGCATCGCCGCTTCCCGGAACAGTCGGCCGCGCACGTGGTCGAGCAGGCACTGGCACAGGGCGTGAACCTGTTGGACACCGGACACAACTATTCCGGTTTCCACGCCGAGCCGCGGCTGGGCCGCATCCTGCGCCCGTTGCTGAAGCGATACCCGCGCGAGTCGCTGGTGATTTCCAGCAAGGGCGGCACACTGACCGGCCAGGCCGGCGTCAGCGGCGCCGAGCAACGCAATTTCTCGCCGGCAGCCATCACTGCCAGCTGCGAGGCCTCGCTGCGCAACCTCGGCCTGGATTACCTGGATATCTACCAGCTGCACGGTGCCAGCCAGCACGACATCAACGATGACCTGCTGGCCGCGCTGCAACGCCTGCGCGAACGCGGGCTGATCCGGCACACCGGCATCAATACGCACACGGCATCGACCCTGCGCTGGATGATCGACCATCCCACGCTGTTCGACGTGGTGCTGCTCGATTACAACGCCCTGCAGCAGGACCGTGAACCCCTCATCGACCAGTTGCACGCGGTGGGCATCGGCGTACTGGCCGGCACCGTGCTGGCGCAGGGCCATCTGCTGCCACCACGCCCGCGCCTGCCACGACCGGCGGATGCCTGGTACCTGGCCAGGGCCTGGCTCAAACCGAGCAGCCGTCAACTGATGCGCAGCGCACGCAACATGCGGAAGGCACTCGCCGCCATCCGCAGCCAGCGCCCGGCCCAGACCGCGTTTGCCTACGCCCTGGGCCATCCCGGCGTGGCCAGTGGCATCCTGGGCACCACCCGCACCGGCAGCCTGGACGAAGTACTGGCGACGCGGCTTGAGGCACTGACCGCAGCCGAACGCCAGCAGCTGGTGGACGCCTTCGGTGATGGCCGCGGATCTCCCAGTCATTGAGTCTTCACCCCATGCTGCTGCGGTTGCGGCAGTCTGGGCGGCATGAAGAAACTCACCGCACTCGTTGGGCTGCTGGTCCTGGCCTTGGCCGCCTGGTGGTTCGGCGGCCCGTACATGACCGTCAATGGCCTGTCCAAGGCCATTGAGCAACGCGACACCGCGCGCCTGGAGCGTTACGTCGATTTCCCGCGCGTGCGCAGCAGCCTGCGCGCGCAGCTCAATGACTATCTGGTGCGCCAGGCCGGCCCGGATGTGGCGGCCAGCCCGTTCGGTGCCCTGCTGTACGGGCTGGGCGACCAGCTTGGTGGTGCCGCGGTGGACACCATGGTGACCCCGACCGGGATCGGCGCGATGCTGCAGGGTCACGTGCTGTGGAAGCGCGGCCGCAATGAACTGCAGGGCGGCGATGCCTTCGGCGCGACCGAACCCGCACGGCCGCTGAAGCATGCCGAACATCATTTCGAAGCGCTGGACCGCTTCGTGATCGATGTCGATCGCGGCCCCGGCCAGCCGCCGATGAAGGTGGTGCTGGAACCGCAGGGCCTGCGCTGGAAGGTGGTGGACCTGCAGCTGGGGATGTCGGGCAGCCCGTGACCGGACCCGTGGCCTGACGGCAATGCCAACCAAGGTTGGCGACTACCGGGGCATGGCGCTCTGGTAGATGCCCACCTTGGTGGGCATGGATCCAATACGGCGCCAACCAAGGTTGGCGACTACCGGGGTACAGCGCTCTGGTAGATGCCCACCTTGGTGGGCATGCATCCAGGACAGCGCCAACCAAGGTTGGCAACTACCAGACCCTATCCTTCGTTGGCAACGCCGTGCGGTACGTGGCCGGCGGCTACATGCTCTCGGGCGCTGTCGATGTTGTGCTGCGAATCATCGAAGAAGATGTCGGCGCCGAACGCCTGCAGGAACGGGCCCTTGTGGCGGCCACCGAGGAACAGCGCTTCGTCCAGGCGCACACCCCACTCACGCAGGGTGCGGATCACCCGTTCGTGCGCAGGTGCCGAACGCGCGGTCACCAGTGCGGTGCGGATCGGTGCACTGTCTCCGGCCGGGAACACTTCCTGCAGCGTGTGCAGCGCCGACAGGAAGCCACGGAACGGCCCGCCGCTGAGCGGCTCTCGGGCGCGCTCGCGTTCGTGGCGGCCAAAGGCTTCCACGCCCTGCTCGCGCGAAATGCGCTCACTCTCGTCGCCGAAGATCACCGCGTCACCGTCGAAGGCGATGCGCAGCTGACCGGCCGGGCGACCGGTATCGATCTGGTCGGCCGCCGCGGCGGCGGTTTCGCCAGGCGGCTTGGGCAGGATGGTCGCCGCCGCGATGCCATGACGCAGCGCGCTGCGCACCGATTCCGGGTTGGCCGACAGGAACAAGTCGGTGCCGAACGGCTTCACGTACGGCCAAGTCGGCTCGCCGGCGGTGAACGTCGCGCGGATGATGCCCAGGCCGTAGTGCTGGATCGAATTGAAGATGCGCAGGCCGGTATCGGCCGAATTGCGCGACAGCAGGATCACCTCGACCCGCGGGTTCTCCGGGCTGGCGCCCTGATTCAGCGCCAGCAACTTGCGCACCACCGGGAAGGCCACGCCGGGCCCGAGGATATCGTCCTCGTGCTGGCGCTGGAATTCGGCATAGGCCGCCACGCCATCGCTCTCGAACAGCGCATGGCTTTCCTCGAGGTCGAACAGGGCGCGCGAGGTCACCGCGACGGTCAGCAAACGGGGGGAGTTGTCGCCCATCGGTGGGGGTCCTTCAAGCGGTCGGCGGGGCCGGCCGCCCATTGTCGTCAAAAAACGAACTGTTCGCTCAGGATCCGGTCTTCCAGGTTGTGCTCCGGGTCGAACAGCAGGGTCACGCGGCGGTCCTTCGACTCGCGGATGGTCACCTCGACCACGTCGCGGGTCTCGTGCGAATCCGCTGTAACGCTGACCGGGCGCTTGTACGGATCAAGCACGCGGAAACGCACCTCGGTGTCGGCCTTGAGGATCGCCCCGCGCCAGCGTCGCGGCCGGTAAGGGGCCAGCGGCGTCAGCGCGATGGTATGCGAGCCCAGCGGCAGCACCGGTCCGTGCGCGGAATAGTTGTAGGCGGTACTGCCTGCCGGGGTGGCCACCAGCACGCCGTCTCCGATCAGTTCGGCCACACGTTCCTGGCCGTTGAGGTCGATGCCGATATGCGCCGCCTGCCGGGTCTGGCGCAGCAGCGACACATCGTTGTAGGCCAGCGAACCGGTACTGGTGCCCGACTCGGTCAGCGCCACCATTTCCAGCGGGCGCAGGTTGGCCGGTTCGGCACGGGCGATGCGGGCCTGCACGTCATCGTCGCCACGATACTGGTTCATCAGGAAGCCGACGGTGCCCAGCTTCATGCCGAACACCGGCTTGCCCAGGTGCCCGTGCCGATGCAGGGTCTGCAGCATGAAACCGTCGCCGCCCAGCGGGCACAGCACGTCCGCCTGCTCCGGCGCGTGATCGCCATAGCGCGAGACCATCGCGGCGCGGGCCATCTGCGCGGGCTCGGTGGTGCTGGCCAGGAAAGCGATGCGGGGGGTGTCGCTCATCGGTGGATCCGGGTGGGTGTGCCAGCAAGAGCATACCCGGTAGTGGGGGGGGGGGGGGGGGCGCCCCCCGGGGGGGGGGGGGGGCCGGGGGGGGGGGGGGGGCCGCCGGCCCCGGC
>NZ_JAWIRU010000002.1:130169-185206 GCF_036320025.1 Stenotrophomonas sp. SMYL86 | reverse complement strand
GGGCGTCCCGGCCCGCGGCCCGCCCCGCCCCTTGGGGGGGGGGCCCCCCCGGGGGGCCCCCCCCCCCCCCGCCACTACCCGTCCCAGGCATGCGCCGCAAAACAAGACGGCCCCGCTTTCGCGGGGCCGTTCTGTTCAACACACGCCGGGCATAACCCGGCGGTACATCACTTACGCACCATGTGCAGCCAGCTGGCCCAGGCGCTGCACCGCGACCGAGACGGTCGGGTAGTCCAGGGTCTTCTGCTCGGCCAGTTCGGCCAGCATCGCCAGGGTGAAGCGCAGGCTGTTGTCGTCGCGACCCATCCAGGCCGCCACCTTCGCTTCAGCACTGCTGCCCTTGGTGCCCAGCACCTGGCCCGCCAGGTTGCGGTGGTTGGCGGCCAGCTCGTCACGCAGCACGCCACGTGCCACGGCGTGCCAACGGCCATTGACCTCCAGCGCGTCGACCTGCTCGAACAGCCACGGCAGCTGCAGGGCGTCGCCCAGGCGGAAGTGAACCTTGGACACGTCCACCGGCTTCAGCTTGCGGGTGCGGGCCAGTTCGATGATGTCGAACGCCGGCTCCAGGAAGTGCAGTTCGGCCAGCTGCTGCGCCAGCGCGGACGGCAGGCCCTTTTCCTTCCACTCGGCCACCAGGGCTTCGTAGGTCGGACGCTGCGAATCCGGCAGCACACCCGAAGCAACGCGGATGTCGTTGAACGGACCCTGGTAGCGGTTGACCGCTTCGGTGATGCCCGGCATCGCGCCCGGGCGCGACAGCAGCCAGCGCACGAACGAGCGCTGCAGCTTCCAGATCACTTCCAGTGCATCGATCTGCACCGACTCCGGCACCTTGCCGTCGAGGGCATCGATCTGTGCCCACAGCGCGCGCGCATCCAGCGTTTCACGGCTGATGGTGTAGGCCTTGGCGACCTCGGCGATGGAACGGCCGGTGTCTTCCTGCATGCGCATCAGGAAGGTGGCGCCCATGCGGTTGATGGTCTGGTTGGTCACGGCCGTGGCGATGATTTCGCGCTTCAGGCGGTGACGCTCCATTGCGTCGGCGTACTTCTTCTGCAGCGGGGTCGGGAAGTAGCGCTGCAGCTCCTTGGACAGGTACGGATCTTCCGGAATGTCCGAATCCAGCAGCTGGGCGAACGCCACCAGCTTGGAGTAGGACAGCAGCACCGACAACTCCGGACGGGTCAGGCCCTGGCCGCGTGCCTTGCGCTGCGACAGCTCGGCATCGGACGGCAGGAACTCGATCTGGCGATCAAGCAGGCCCTGCTGCTCCAGGGTACGGATGAAGTGCTGCTTGGAACCCAGGCGCTTGACTGCCATCCGCTCCATCAGGCTCAGCGCCTGGTTCTGGCGGTAGTTGTCGTTGAGCACCAGCTCGGCGACTTCATCGGTCATCGAGGCCAGCAGCTTGTTGCGCTGCTCGACGGTCAGCTTCTTCGCCCGCACCACATCGTTGAGCAGGATCTTGATGTTGACTTCATGGTCGGAGGTGTCGACACCGGCCGAGTTGTCGATGAAGTCGGTGTTGAGCAGCACGCCGGCCTGGGCAGCTTCGATGCGGCCCAGCTGGGTCATGCCCAGGTTGCCGCCCTCGCCCACCACCTTGCAGCGCAGCTCGCCACCGTTCACGCGCAGCGCGTTGTTGGCGCGGTCGCCGACATCGCTGTGCTGCTCGCTGGCGGCCTTGACGTAGGTACCGATGCCGCCGTTCCACAGCAGGTCGACCGGTGCCTTCAGGATCGCGCTCATCAGGTCGTTCGGCGACAGCGCCTTGACGTTCTCGTCCAGGCCCAGCACTTCACGCACCTGCGGGGTGATCTCGATCGACTTCAGGCTGCGCGGGTACACGCCGCCACCCTTGCTGATCAGCTTGGCATCGTAGTCCGCCCAGCTCGAACGCGGCACGGTGAACAGGCGCTCACGTTCGACGAACGTGGTGGCTGCATCCGGGTTCGGGTCCAGGAAGATGTGGCGATGATCGAACGCAGCGACCAGGCGGATGTGGCGCGACAGCAGCATGCCGTTGCCGAACACGTCGCCGGACATGTCGCCGACGCCGACTGCGGTGAAGTCCTGGCTCTGGCTGTCACGGCCCAGCGCACGGAAGTGGCGCTTGACCGACTCCCACGCACCGCGTGCGGTGATGCCCATGCCCTTGTGGTCGTAACCCACCGAACCACCGGAGGCGAACGCATCGCCCATCCAGAAGCCGTGCGCGATGGCCAGGCCGTTGGCAATGTCGGAGAAGGTCGCGGTGCCCTTGTCGGCAGCCACCACCAGGTACGGATCGTCCATGTCGTGGCGCACGACATCCACCGGCGGCACGATCTTGTTGTTGACGATGTTGTCGGTGATGTCCAGCAGGCCCTGGATGAACAGCTTGTAGCAGGCCACGCCGTTGGCGAAGATCGCGTCGCGGTCGCCGTTCACCGGCGGGGTCTTGGCGAAGAAGCCGCCCTTCGCGCCGACCGGCACGATGACGGTGTTCTTGACCATCTGCGCCTTGACCAGGCCCAGCACTTCGGTACGGAAGTCTTCGCGACGGTCCGACCAGCGCAGGCCACCACGGGCGACCGCGCCGAAGCGCAGGTGGGTACCTTCCACGCGCGGGCCGTAGACGAAGATTTCGCGGTACGGGCGCGGCTTCGGCAGGTCCGGCACCAGCGCCGAATCGAACTTGAAGCTGATGACATGGCCGTGCTGGCCGTTGGCATCGGTCTGGTAGTAGCTGGTACGCAGGGTCGCGTCGATCACGCCCATGAACGAGCGCAGGATGCGGTCCTCGTCCAGGCTGGACACGCGGTCCATCAGCTTCAGCAGCGCATCGCGCGCGGCCTGCATCTGCGCATCGCGGTCACCCTTGCGGGCGTCGACCACGGTCTTGAGCACCTTCAGGGTGGCGTCGTCGCCAGCAGCCAGCACATCGAAGTGGGCCTTCAGCTGGGCCTGGCCGGCGGCGATATCGTCCTTGCTCTCATGGCCGGTAGCCGGATCGAAGCGGGCTTCGAACAGCTCGACCAGCAGGCGGGCCAGCAGCGGGTAGCGCGCGAAGGTGCCTTCCACGTAGGCCTGCGAGAACGGCACGCCAGTCTGCAGCAGGTACTTGCAGTAGCCACGCAGCATGGCGACCTGGCGCCAGTGCAGGCCCGCAGCCAGCACCAGGCGGTTGAAGCCGTCGTTCTCGGCATCGCCGTGCCAGACGCGGGCGAAGGTCTCGCCGAAGGCTTCATCGACGCTGGCGGCATCGATCGCGCCGGCGGTCGACTCGACCTCGAAGTCCTGCACGTACACCGGCGCGTTGTCGACCGACAGGCGGTACGGACGCTCGGCGATCACGCGCAGGCCCATGTTTTCCATCATCGGCAGCGCGTCCGACAGCGGGATGTCATCCAGCTGGCGATACAGCTTCAGGCGCAGGCCATCACCAGATTCACGCGGCACGGCCTGCAGGCTCAGGCGCAGGTCGTCCGGGCCGGTCAGGGCATCGAGCTGGCTGACATCGTTGGCGGCAACGGCGGTGCTGTTGTCTTCGATGTAGCCGGCCGGCAGTGCCTTGCCGATGCGGGCAGCGATGCGCAGGCCTTCGGTTTCGCCGTGGCGGGTCACCAGCGCTTCGCGCAGGTCGTCCTGCCAGTTGCGCAGCACCTGGGCCAGCTTCTGCTCCAGTTCGGCGGTATCGACGTCCAGCATTTCGCCCGGCTTGGGGCGCACGATCAAGTGCACCTGGGCCAGCGGCGATTCGCCCAGCACCACCGAGCTGTCCACGTACTCGCCGTGCAGCGCGTCCTTCAGCATCGCTTCGATGCGCAGGCGCACGTCGGTGTTGAAGCGCTCACGCGGCAGGTAGACCAGCGCGGAGATGAAACGGCTGTACTTGTCGCGGCGCAGGAACAGGCGGCTGCGCACGCGCTCCTGCAGGCCCAGCACGCCCATGGCAGTGCGGAACAGTTCGTCCTCGCTGGACTGGAACAGTTCTTCGCGCGGCAGGGTTTCCAGGATGTGGCGCAGGGCCTTGCCGCTGTGGCTGGCCGAGGCCAGGCCCGACTGCTTCATCACGTGCTCGTGGCGCTGGCGCACCAGCGGGATTTCCCACGGGCGACGGTTGTAGGCGCTGGAGGTGAACAGGCCGAGGAAGCGCTGCTCGCCGATGATCTTGCCCTTGGCGTCGAATTCCAGCACGCCGATGTAGTCCATGTAGCCGGCGCGGTGCACGCGCGAACGGGCATTGGTCTTGGTCAGGATCAGCGCGTCCTTCAGCCCGGACGTGGTGTTCAGGCCCTGCGCGGCCAGGGTCTTGACCGGACGGGCGGCGGACTTGTCCTTGCCGCGCATCAGGCCCAGGCCGGTGTCGTTCAGCGGCGCCAGCACCTCTTCCTTGCCCTGCTTCTCGACGCGGTACTCGCGGTAGCCGAAGAAGGTGAAGTGGTTGTCGGCGGCCCAGCGCAGGAATTCCTGTGCTTCCTTGCGCGACGCGTCGTCGACCGGCAGCTGGCGGCTGCCCAGGTCGTCGGCCAGCGCCAGTGCCTTGTCCTTCATCGGCTGCCAGTCGCGCACGATCGCACGCACTTCGTCCAGCGCCTTGCTGATGGCCTGCTCGATGGCCGCCATGGCTTCGGCCGGCTGGCGGTCGATCTCCAGCAGCATCACCGACTCGGCATCACCCTCGCCGACCTTGACCAGCTTGCCGGCCTTGTCGCGGGTGAAGCGCAGCACCGGGTGGCCCAGCACGTGAACACCCACGCCCTGTTCGGCCAGCGACATGGTGACGGTGTCGACCAGGAACGGCATGTCGTCGTTGACGATCTGCAGCACGGTGTGCGGCGATTCCCAACCGTTGGCCTTCGCGGTCGGATTGAACACGCGGACGTTGGCCTTGCCGGCCTTGCGGGCACGGGCGAATTCCAGCGTCTCAGCCGCGAGAGCGGCCCACTCTTCAGCGCTGTGGTGCGGGAACTCGTCCGACTCCATGCGCTTGTAGAAGTCAGTGGCGAAGGCCACCGCTTCGGCCTGTGCGGCCGCGGGGTAACGCTTGCGCAATGCCGTGTACACCGGCTCCAGGGAGAAACCAGCGGTCACTGCGACCTCCGACTCTGCTGGTTTGGTCTTGTTTTTCACGGTCTTGGCTGCGGTTTTTTGCGGTTTCATGGCAGAGCGATGCGCTTGCTCAGTTGGGAAAATGAAATTGTAGCCCTACCGCACGAAAAGGCCTTGCTGCAGGACGGAATAAGTAGATTCGGGTTTGCTGCGGTTTAGACGCCTATTCAGTTCGCACCGGTATGGTGCTGGCGCGCGCTTCAGCACTGCCGACAGGATCGGCAAAGCGTGTTACCGGAAGACACACGCGGCGACGCCGATTCGATTCCACAATCCTGAACTGGACGGTATAGTCCACCGCGTGAACCCGGCCTACCTCCCCGTTGCCCTCGACGCACGCGATGAGCGCGTGTTCGATGCCGTGCGCGAGCTGTTGGCCCAGCAGGGCATGCAGATGAGCATGGACGCGGTGGCCCAGCATGCCGGCTGCTCCAAGCAGACCCTGTACTCGCGCTACGGCAACAAGCAGGAACTGCTGCGCCGGGTGATGCAGCGCCATGTCGGCCACGCTACCGGAGCCATGGTTCGTGCACTCCGCACTGACGACCTGCGTGCCAGCCTGCTCCAGTTCGCCACCGACTTCCTGGAGCATTTCAACCAACCGCACGTAGGGCAGGCCTGTCGGCTGATCGCCGCCGACGCGGCCCAGTTTCCCGAAGAGGCGCGTACGCTGTACCGGCATGGCGCCGGCGCGCTGACGCTTCATCTTGCTGAATGGATTGAAACCGTTTGCATGCGTGGCCAGCTCCGGCATGACGACCCGCACTTCATGGCCGAACTGCTGCTGAGCATGATCGCCGGTCAGGATTTCGACAAACAGCGTTTCCATACCCCCCATCGTGATGACGCGCAGCTGCGTCGGCGCTGGGCAGAGTTCTCCGTCGACAGCTTCCTGCGCGCGTTCGCGCCTCAGCCGTCGGCGGCCCCGTCTTCAAACCAACCCCGGAGTTCCTCCTGATGACCGCCCCACTCCGCACCCTTGCCTTGACGTGCGCCGTTGCTGTCGCGCTGGCTGCCTGCAAGAAGCCGGAACAGCAGACGCCCCCGCCGCCGGAGGTGGGCGTGATCGACGCCAAGCCGCAGACCCTGCCGCTGCAGCGTGAGCTGGTCGGCCGCCTGTCGCCGTTCCGCAGCGCCGACGTGCGTGCGCGCGTGCCGGGCGTACTGCTCAAGCGCGTCTACCAGGAAGGCTCGCAGGTCAAGCAGGGCCAGCCCCTGTTCCTGATCGACCCGGCGCCGCTGCGTGCTTCGCTCAATGCCTCCGAGGCCCAGCTGGCCTCGGCCCGCGCCACCTACGCCAATGCCAAGGTGGCCGCGGACCGCGCGCGTTCGCTGGCGCCGCAGCAGTTCGTCTCCAAGTCCGACCTGGACAACGCCGAATCGGCCGAGCGCACCGCGCTGGCCGCGGTCAAGCAGGCCGAAGCGGCGGTGACCTCTTCGCGCATCAGCCTGGGCTATACCGAAGTGACCGCGCCGATCAGCGGTGTGGCCAACAAGCAGCAGGTCACCGAAGGCGCGCTGGTCGGCCAGGGCGATGTGACCCTGCTGACCACCGTCGACCAGCTCGACCCGCTGTACGTCAACTTCTCGCTGAGCGTGGACGAGTTGACCCAGCTGCGCGCGCAGCAGGCCAAGGGTGCGCTGGCGCTGTCTGGTGACGGCAAGGCTACGGTCAACGTCAAGCTGGCAGACGGCAGTACCTACAGCGAACCGGGCACGCTGGACTTCTCTTCGACCACGGTCGACCCGGCCACCGGCGCGGTGTCGCTGCGTGCGCTGCTGCCGAACCCGCAGCAGATCCTGCTGCCCGGCGCCTTCGTCAGCTTCCAGGCCAACCTCGGCGAGCGCAACAACGCCTACCTGGTGCCGCAGCAGGCGCTGCTGCGCGACACCACCGGCGGCTACGTGATGGTGGTCGGTGCCGACGGCAAGGTGGTGCGCAAGAACGTGAAGACCGATGGCGCGCAGAACGGCAACTGGCTGGTCAGCGACGGCCTGGCCGCCGGTGACAAGGTGATCGTGGCCGGCGTGCAGAAGGTCAAGGAAGGTGCGCCGGCGGTGGCCAAGCCGTGGACCCCGGGGCAGGACGCCAACGGCAAGCCTGCCGCAGGCGGCGCCGCTCCGGCGGGCGCAGCACCGGCCGCAGGCAAGGCACCGGCCGACGCGGCCAAGCCCGAGCAGGCCGATGCGGCCAAGCCGGCCGCCACCGATTCGAACAAGCAGTAACGGGAACCTTCCGTCATGCCTAAATTTTTCATCGAACATCCAGTCTTCGCCTGGGTGGTTGCGATCCTGATCTCGCTCAGCGGCGTGATCGCGATCCTCAACCTGGGCGTGGAGTCCTATCCCAACATCGCCCCGCCGCAGGTCACCGTCTCGGCGACCTACCCGGGCGCCAGTGCGGACACCACCGAGAAATCGGTCACCCAGGTGATCGAGCAGCAGCTGACCGGTATCGATCACCTGCTGTACTTCAGCTCATCGTCCGCCTCCAACGGCCGCGCGCAGATCACCCTGACCTTCGAGACCGGTACCGATCCGGACATCGCCCAGGTGCAGGTGCAGAACAAGGTCTCGCTGGCCACGCCACGCCTGCCTTCGGAGGTGACCCAGCAGGGCGTGGTGGTGGCCAAGGCCAACGCCGGCTTCCTGATGGTGATCGCGCTGCAGTCCGATACGCCGGCCATCAACCGTGACGCCCTGAACGACATCGTCGGTTCGCGCGTGCTCGATCAGGTCTCGCGTATTCCTGGCGTCGGCAGCACCCAGCAGTTCGGTTCCGAGTACGCCATGAACATCTGGCTCAACCCGGAGAAGATGCAGGGTTATGGCCTGTCGGCCAGCCAGGTGCTGGCGGCGGTGCGCGCGCAGAACGTGCAGTTCGCCGCCGGTGCGCTGGGTTCGGACCCGTCGCCGGAAGGCCAGCACTTCACCGCCACGGTCTCGGCTGAAGGCCGCTTCAGTTCGCCGCAGGAGTTCGAGAACATCATCCTGCGGGCAAATCCGGACGGTTCGCGGGTGCTGATGAAGGACATCGCCCGCGTTGCCTTCGGTGCCAACAACTACGGTTTCGACACCCAGTACAACGGCAAGCCGACCGGTGCCTTCGCCATCCAGCTGCTGCCGGGCGCCAACGCCCTGAACGTGGCCGATGCGGTGCGCGCCAAGATGGACGAGCTGCAGCCCAGCTTCCCGTCCGGGGTGACCTGGTTCTCGCCGTACGACAGCACCACCTTCGTCAAGATCTCCATCCAGGAAGTGGTCAAGACACTGTTTGAAGCAGTGTTCCTGGTGTTCCTGGTGATGCTGATCTTCCTGCAGAACTTCCGCGCCACCCTGATTCCGACCCTGGTCATCCCGGTGGCCCTGCTCGGCACCTTCCTGGGCATGTGGATGATCGGCTTCACGATCAACCAGCTGACCCTGTTCGCGATGGTGCTGGCGATCGGCATCGTGGTCGATGACGCGATCGTGGTGATCGAGAACGTCGAACGCATCATGACCGAGGAAGGCCTGGCGCCGAAGCCGGCCACGCAGAAGGCGATGACCCAGATCACCGGCGCGGTGGTGGCGATCACCGTCGTACTGGCCGCGGTGTTCATCCCGTCCGCCCTGCAGGGCGGTGCCGCCGGTGAGATCTACAAGCAGTTCGCGCTGACCATCGCCATCTCGATGGCGTTCTCGGCGTTCCTGGCTCTGGGCTTCACCCCGGCGCTGTGCGCGACCTTCCTCAAGCCGACGCACAACGACAACCCGAACATCATCTACCGCACCTTCAACAAGTACTACGACAAGATCAGCCATACCTATGTGGGGCACATCACTTCGGCGGTGCGCCATGCACCGCGCTGGATGATCCTGTTCGTGGTGCTGACCGCACTGTGCGGCTTCCTGTTCACCCGCATGCCGGGCAGCTTCCTGCCGGAAGAAGACCAGGGCTATGCGCTGGCGATCGTGCAGTTGCCGCCGGGCTCGACCAAGGGCCAGACCAACGAAGTGTTCGCGCAGATGCGTGGCATCCTGGAAAAGCAGGACGGCTATGAAGGCATGCTGCAGGTGGCCGGTTTCAGCTTCGTCGGTTCCGGCGAGAACGTGGGCATGGGCTTCATCCGCCTGAAGCCATGGGAGGAACGCAAGTTCACCGCGCCCGAGTTCATCCAGAACATGAACGGCGCGTTCTACGGCATCAAGGAAGCGCAGATCTTCGTGGTCAACCTGCCCACCGTGCAGGGCCTCGGCCAGTTCGGCGGCTTCGACATGTGGCTGCAGGACCGCAGCGGTGCCGGCTACGAGCAGCTGACCCAGGCGCGCAACATCCTGCTTGGCCAGGCTGCGCAGAAGCCCGACCATCTGGTGGGCGTACGCCCGAACGGCCTGGAAAACGCCCCGCAGCTGCAGCTGCATGTCGACCGCGTGCAGGCGCAGTCGATGGGCATGTCGGTGTCGGACGTGTACAGCACCATCCAGCTGATGCTGGCCCCGGTGTACGTGAACGACTTCTTCTACGAAGGCCGCATCAAGCGCGTGACCATGCAGGCCGATGGTCCGTACCGCACCGGCCAGGAGTCGCTGAAGAGCTTCTACAGCCCGTCCAGCCTGACCACGAATGCCGACGGCACCAATGCGATGATCCCGCTCAATACGGTGGTCAAGTCCGAATGGGTGTCGGCACCGCCGTCGCTGAGCCGCTACAACGGCTACTCGGCGATCAACATCGTCGGCTCGCAGGCACCGGGCACCAGCTCGGGTGAGGCGATGCAGACCATGGAAGGCATCGTCAACGACGATCTGCCGGCTGGCTTCGGCTACGACTGGTCGGGCATGTCCTACCAGGAAATCCTGGCCGGCAACGCGGCGACGCTGCTGCTGGTGCTGTCGATCGTGGTGGTGTTCCTGTGCCTGGCCGCGTTGTATGAAAGCTGGTCGATCCCGGTGGCAGTGCTGCTGGTGGTGCCGCTGGGCGTGCTTGGCGCCCTCGGCCTGTCGATGCTGCGTGGCCTGCCGAACGATCTGTTCTTCAAGATCGGCCTGATCACCGTGATCGGCCTGGCCGCCAAGAACGCGATCCTGATCGTGGAGTTCGCGGTGGAGCAGCGCGCAGCAGGCAAGACCCTGCGCGATGCCACCATCGAGGCGGCACGCCTGCGTTTCCGACCGATCCTGATGACCTCGTTCGCGTTCATCATGGGCGTGATCCCGATGGCGATCTCCACCGGCGCCGGCGCCAACTCCCGCCACGCCATCGGCACCGGCGTGATCGGCGGCATGCTGTTCGCCACCCTGCTCGGCCTGCTGATGATCCCGGTGTTCTTCGTGGTCGTGCGCCGCATGCTGGGTGACAAGCTGGATGAGTCCTCCAAGGAATTCATGGAGCGCCAGCGCGACGCGGAAGCCGCGCACCGCCCGGATCGTTGATCCGGCGGTGAGTTGAAACGAAAAGGCCCCGGAGCGATCCGGGGCCTTTTTCATTCGTGCCATGAAGCCGGTAGTCGCCAACCTTGGTTGGCGCTTTGCAGTGCCACGTGTCAGCGCAGCAGTGCAACCACGGTGCCTATGGTGGCGCCGGAGGCAGGTCGCATCCAGCCCACATTGCGAACACCGGACCGCTGCACCGTATGGGATCGCACGCCACACTCGCGCTCAAGGCGTCTCCCGGGTTCGCAGACAACCCCAACGTTGGATTTCTGGCCGCGCAGAGGTCCGATACGTCCTGATCGTTGCTATCCAGATGTTTCTACGGCAATCGATCCGATGCCGTCCCAGGAGACAAGTCATGGATGGAAAAGCTCTACGATTCTTCAGCCGCACCGCTCTGCTGCTCAGCACGTTGTTTGCAGCCGGCAGTATCCAGGAAGCCCGCGCCAAGGGCGTCCTCGTCTGCGACAACTGTCGTGACCCGCGCGCATTGGCACTTTCCTCGGGCACGGGGCCCACCATCGTCGCCGACTTCCAGCAGCGCCGGATTCATGGTTTCGATGTGGAATACGATCGCGAGCTACGTCGCTACCGCGCAACAAGGGCGCAGATTCCCGGGCCAATCAACGCATCCTTCAATCGAATCATGGGCATGCTCGACAACAACGTGCCAACCGTACAGTTCGCGCCGCGGCAGTGGGCCGGAAGAGGAATCCAGTACGAGGTGCATCCAGATGATCCGCAATTCGCCAACGGCATAAGCTTTCCGGAAGAGCACAAGAGCCTCAACGCCTACGATGTCGTTCAGATGGCCACTGAGCGATCAAGACTGGAAGGTGATATTGGCAAGGCGTTCACAGGCGCAACGACTTCGTCGGCCGCCTGGAACAGCATGGCGACGTTCCTTTCGTCGATCGGACTGAGCTTCGTCAGCAAGACCATCGGCATTGACAGCGCCATCTATCGGATCACATGGCGCGATGGTTCAAAAACCACGCTGGTCATCACGCCTTCTGCGGTTGATAGAGCCCGCTATGTGCAAGGTGAAAGCCTTGACGCCAAGGGCAACAAGATTCCGTATGGTGCAGCAACCGATCCGGATTTGGCCCGGAACTTCATCGGCAGCTATCGCTTTGACGATCACGACGAGCTCGAACGATGGGTGGACTCGGCCCGGCTCTATGGCGTGACCATGCATCCGGGAATGCCACAGGAATCACTTCAGATCGTCTGTGAATGGAATGGAAAGGATATTGTTTGCCGATTGCCACGTTGATCGTACAAAAGAAACGGGGCGGCAATCGCCGCCCCGTCGCGTCCATCAGCGCAGTCCGGTCTCGTTGCGGGCGATCACCAGGCGCTGGATTTCCGAGGTGCCCTCGTAGATCTCGGTGATCTTGGCATCACGGAAGTAGCGCTCCAGCGGCATTTCCTTCGAGTATCCCATGCCGCCATGAATCTGCACGGCCTGGTGGGTGATCCACATCGCCGCTTCCGAGGCGGTCAGCTTGGCCACCGCCGCTTCCGTGCTGAAGCGCTTGCCCTGGCCCTTCACCCACGCCGCGCGCAGGGTCAGCAGCAGCGCCGCGTCCAGCTTGCACTTCATGTCGGCGATCTTGGCCTGGGTCATCTGGAAGGTACCGATGGCCGCGCCGAACGCCTTGCGCTCCTTCACGTACTCCAGGGTCGCTTCATAGGCGGCACGGGCGATGCCGATGGCCTGCGAGGCGATACCGATGCGGCCAGCATCGAGCACGCTCATGGCGATCTTGAAGCCCTCGCCTTCCTGGCCCAGCACGTCTTCAGCCTGCGCCACGTAGTCGTTGAACTCGATCTCGCAGGTGGCCGAAGCGCGGATGCCGAGCTTCGGCTCCGTCTTGCCGCGACCGAAGCCCGCCTTGTCGGTATCGATGATGAAGGCGGTGATGCCGCGCGCGCCCTTTTCCGGCTCGCTCATTGCGAACAGCACGATGTACTTGGCCACCGGGCCGGAGGTGATCCAGCTCTTCTTGCCGTTGATGACGAAGGTGCCATCGGCCTGCTTCACTGCACGGCAGCGCATGGCGGTGGCGTCCGAACCGGACTGCGGCTCGGTCAGCGCGAACGCGCCGATGGCCTCGCCTTCGGCGATGGCACGCACGTAGGTCTGCTTCTGTTCCTCGGTACCGTGGGTGAGGATGCCGTTGCAGAACAGCGAGTTGTTGACCGACATGATGGTCGAATGGGCTGCGTCGGCGGCGGCGACCTCCACCATCGCCAACACGTACGCCACCGGGTCCATGCCCGCGCCACCGTATTCGGTCGGCACTTCGATGCCCATCAGGCCGTTTTCGCCCAGCAGGCGGATGTTGTCCAGCGGGAACTCGCCGGTGCGGTCATGGTGCTCCGCGCTGGGGGCGATCTTTTCCTGCGCGATGCGCCGCGCCACGTCCTGCAGCATCAACTGCTCTTCAGTAAAGCTGAAATCCACAACACCCTCCCGGGTACATGAAGTTATGGGCCGCGCACCGCGCGCCCAGGTGCCTCGATTGTACCGGGGCCCGCCAGTTTCCGTACGCCAGCGACTTGACCGCGGCAGGCGTTCTCAGCGAATATATCTCTATATCGCGATAGGTAGATATTTATGGATCTGGAAGACTGGTCGACCCGCCTCAAGGTGTTCGCCGATGCCACCCGCGTGCGCCTGCTGGCGCTGCTGGAGCAGGAGGAACTGACCGTGGCCGAACTGTCGGCGATCACCCGGCTGGCACAGCCACGGGTATCCACCCACCTGGCGCGCCTGAAGGAAGCCGGCCTGGTCCGCGACCGCCGTGCGGGCGTGTCGGCCTATTACCGCTTCGACGAGGCCCAGCTGGACCCGGCGCAGCGTGCATTGTGGCATGCCTTGAGCAATGGAAGCGACGACCCCTTGCTGCGGCAGGACGCTGAACGTGTCGCCGCCGTGCTGGCCCACCGTGCCTCCGACCAGAACTGGGCCGACAGCGTGGCCGGCGACATGGAGCGCCACTATTCTCCCGGCCGCACCTGGGAAGCCCTCGCGCGTACCGCGTTGCCGCTGCTGGAGACCGGCGACGTGCTGGACATCGCCTCCGGTGACGGCGTGCTGGCCGAACTCGTCGCCCCGCATGCCAAGCGCTACATCTGCATCGATACCAGCGCGCGCGTGGTTGCCGCCGCCAGCGAGCGCCTGCGCCGCCTGCCCAATGTGGAAGTGCGCGAGGGCGACATGCATGCGCTGCCGTTCAAGGACGGCAGCTTCGACCTGGTGGTGCTGATGCATGCGCTGACCTACGCCAGCAAACCGGCGCAGGCGGTGACCGAAGCCGCGCGCGTGCTGCGCTCCGGCGGCCGCCTGCTGCTGTGCAGCCTGGCCCGCCACGAGCACAAGGCGGCGGTGGAGGCCTACGGCCACGTCAACCTCGGCTTCAGCGACAAGGAGCTGCGCAGGTTCGTCGACAAGGCCGGCCTGCAGGTATCCAGCCTGGAGACGGTCACCCGCGAAAAGCGTCCGCCGCACTTCGAAGTGATTTCACTGATCGCCAACAAGCCCTGAGCCCGAGATCGCCATGCCTGCCCTGCCCTGGTTGCATCCTGATCGTGCCAACGCCCTGCTCGACGCCCTGCGCGAGCGGATCCTGATCATCGACGGCGCGATGGGCACCATGATCCAGCGCCATGGCCTGCAGGAAGACGACTACCGCGGCGAGCGCTTCGCCGGTGGCTACGATCATGTGCATGGCCCCGCTTGCGACCACGCCGTGCAGGAAGGGCATGACCTGAAGGGCAACAACGATCTGCTGCTGCTGACCCGGCCGCAGATCGTCGCCGACATCCATACCGCCTACCTCGAAGCGGGCGCGGATCTGGTCGAGACCAACACCTTCAACGCCACGTCGGTCAGCCAGGCCGACTACCACCTCGAACACCTGGTGTACGAATTGAACAAGGCTGGCGCAGCGGTGGCACGCACCTGCTGCGATACAGTAGCCGCAACCACACCAGGCAAGCCACGCTTCGTGATCGGGGTGATCGGCCCGACCAGCCGCACCGCCTCGATCAGTCCCGATGTCAACGATCCGGGCTTTCGCAACACCAGCTTCGACGAGCTTCGCGACACGTACCGCGAAGCCATTGACGGCCTGATCGACGGCGGCGCCGACACCATCATGGTCGAGACCATCTTCGACACGCTCAATGCCAAGGCCGCGTTGTATGCACTGGAGGAGGCCTTCGATGCACGCGGCGCAAGGTTGCCCGTGATGATCTCCGGCACCATCACTGATGCCTCGGGACGCACGCTGTCCGGGCAGACCGCCGAGGCCTTCCACGCGTCGCTCGCGCATGCGCGCCCATTGTCGATCGGCCTGAACTGCGCACTGGGTGCCGATGCGATGCGCCCGCACGTGGAAACCCTTTCGCAGGTCGCCGACTGCTACGTCAGCGCGCACCCCAACGCAGGCCTGCCCAATGCCTTCGGCGAGTACGACGAGACGCCCGAGGACATGGCCAGCACCCTGCGCGGTTTCGCCGAGGATGGCCTGTTGAACCTGGTCGGTGGCTGCTGTGGCTCCACCCCTGACCATATCCGCGCAATCGCCGAGGCCGTGGCCGGGCTGCCGCCGCGCGCCCTGCCCGGTATCCAGGAGCAGACCGCATGAATGTCGCCGCCACCGTTCCGCACTTCCCGCCCTATTGCTGTTGAGCTGACGCCTGCCATGACGCCTGTCCGCCCTACCCGCCTGTCCGGCCTGGAACCTCTGGTCATCACTCCGGACCTTCTGTTCATCAACGTCGGCGAGCGCACCAACGTCACCGGCAGCGCGCAGTTCCGCAAGCTCATCAAGGAAGGCCGCTACGAAGAAGCGGTGGACGTGGCCCGCCAGCAGGTGGCCAGCGGTGCGCAGATCCTCGACGTCAACATGGACGAGGGCCTGATCGATTCGGAAGCGGCGATGACCCGCTACCTCAACCTGATCATGTCCGAGCCGGACATCGCCCGTATTCCGGTGATGGTCGACTCCTCCAAGTGGAGCGTGATCGAGGCCGGCCTGAAGTGCCTGCAGGGCAAGAGCGTGGTCAATTCGATCTCGCTGAAGGAAGGCGAGGCGCTGTTCCGCGAGCACGCACGCAAGGTCCTGCGCTATGGCGCGGCCGCGGTGGTGATGGCATTCGACGAAAGCGGCCAGGCTGACACCTGCGCACGCAAAGTCGAGATCTGCACCCGCGCCTACCGCATCCTGGTCGACGAGATCGGCTTCCCACCGCAGGACATCATCTTCGACCCGAACATCTTCGCCGTCGCCACCGGCATCGAAGAGCACGACAACTATGCGGTGGACTTCATCGAAGCCACCCGCATCATCAAGCAGACGCTGCCGCACTGCCATGTGTCCGGCGGTGTTTCCAACGTCTCGTTCTCGTTCCGCGGCAACGAAACGGTGCGCCAGGCCATCCACTCGGTGTTCCTGTACCACGCCATCGCTGCCGGCATGGACATGGGCATCGTCAACGCCGGCGCCATGCCGATCTATGACGAGCTGGAACCGGAACTGCGCGAGCGCGTCGAGGATGTGATCCTCAACCGCCGCAGCGATGCCACCGAGCGCCTGCTGGAGATCGCCGAACGCTACAAGGGACGGAAGGGCGCGGCCAGGACCGAGGACCTGGGCTGGCGCGACAAGCCGGTGGCGCAGCGCCTGGCGCACGCACTGGTGCACGGCCTGGATGCCTACGTCGAGGAAGACACCGAACTGGCCCGGCAGGCCTCCAGCCGCCCGCTGGATGTGATCGAAGGTCCGTTGATGGATGGCATGAACGTGGTCGGCGACCTGTTCGGCGCCGGCAAGATGTTCCTGCCGCAGGTGGTGAAATCCGCGCGCGTGATGAAGAAGGCCGTGGCCTACCTGCTGCCCTACATCGAGGCCGAGAAGGCGCGCAGTGGCGACACCGCCAAGAGCAACGGCAAGATCATCATGGCCACGGTGAAGGGGGATGTGCATGACATCGGCAAGAACATCGTCGGCGTAGTCCTGGCCTGCAACAACTTCGAGGTGGTCGACCTTGGCGTGATGGTGCCGGCGCAGAAGATCCTCGATGCCGCGCGCGAGCACAACGCCGACCTGATCGGCCTGTCCGGCCTGATCACTCCATCACTGGAAGAGATGAGCCACGTGGCCCGGGAGATGCAGCGCCAGGGCTTCGACCTGCCGCTGCTGATCGGTGGAGCGACCACCTCGCGCGCGCACACCGCGCTGAAGATCGACCCACATTACAAGGCGCCCACGGTGTGGGTGAAGGACGCCTCGCGCGCGGTCGGCGTGGCTCAGTCGCTGATCTCGCGTGACCTGCGCGAGGCCTTCGTCGCCGCCAACGAGGCCGACTATGCCGAGATCCGCGCGCGCCATCGCAACCGTGGCGATGCCAAGCGCCTGGTTTCGCTGGAACACGCGCGTGGGCAGAAGTTCCAGGGCGACTGGGACACCTACACGCCGCCGGCACCGAACCAGCCCGGCCTGCACGTATTTGACGACTACCCGCTGGCCGAACTGGTCGACTACATCGACTGGACGCCGTTCTTCCAGGCCTGGGAGCTGGCCGGCAAGTTCCCGGCCATCCTCACCGACGAGATCGTCGGCACCCAGGCCAGCGATCTGTACAGGGACGCCCGCGCGATGCTTGAGCGCATCGTCAATGAGAAATGGCTGACCGCCAAGGCCGTGTTCGGCCTGTGGCCGGCCAACAGCATCGGCGACGACGTGCGCGTGCAGCACCCGCAGGGCGAGACCACCCTGCACTTCCTGCGCCAGCAGGTGGACAAGCCGGCCGAGCGCCCGGATTTCTGCCTGGCCGATTTCATCGCCCCGGCCGACAGCGGCAAGCAGGATTGGATCGGCGCCTTCGCCGTCACTGCCGGCATCGGCATCGACACGCACGTCGCGCGCTTCGAAGCCGACCACGAT
The DNA here is from genome assembly GCF_036320025.1 of Stenotrophomonas sp. SMYL86. Classification (NCBI taxonomy): domain Bacteria; kingdom Pseudomonadati; phylum Pseudomonadota; class Gammaproteobacteria; order Lysobacterales; family Lysobacteraceae; genus Stenotrophomonas; species Stenotrophomonas sp. SMYL86. The sequence goes on along the minus strand of NZ_JAWIRU010000002.1, from coordinate 167,735 downwards.
GACTACAACGCGATCCTGCTGAAGGCCCTCGCCGACCGTTTCGCCGAAGCGCTGGCCGAGCGCCTGCACCAGCGCGTGCGCATCGATTTCTGGGGCTACGACCATGCCGAGACACTGGACAACGAGGCACTGATCGACGAGCAGTACAGCGGCATCCGCCCGGCACCGGGTTACCCCGCCTGCCCGGAGCACAGCGAGAAACGGCGCCTGTTCGACCTGCTGCAGGCCGAAGCCAACGCCGGCATGGAACTGACCGAGAGCTTCGCGATGCTGCCTACGGCGGCCGTTTCGGGCTACTACTTCAGCCATCCGCAGAGCCAGTACTTCGTGGTCGGCCGCCTCAGCCGCGAGCAGGTCAGCGACTACGCCCGCCGCAAGGGCGTGGACCGCGCCCAGGCCGAGCGCTGGCTGGCCTCCAACCTAGACTACGACCCCGAATGACACAAAAAGGGGACGGAGGGGATTAAGTCGTTTTGGGCACAAACGACTTAATCCCCTCCGTCCCCTTTTCGCTTCATCATTGCGCTGGGCTTTGACGGTTTCTCGTCCGGTGTCGTTTGCCCTGGTCGGCGCACTGCTGTGCTTCTTCGCACCGAGCCTGCCACTGATCCGCGCACGCCGGAGCCGCTTCAAGGCCTGACGCCGGCGCGGTCCTACTGCTGCCGCAGTACCTGCTGCAGCGACGGCAGCAGCACACGGTTGCCATGCGCGCTGAGGTGATCGCCATCGAAGAACAACGGCCGGCCATCGCGCTGCGCCGGGCACAGCACGTCATCACACAGCACCGGCATCGGATCCCACAGCACACCCCCTGACAGGCCATCGACCACCTGCTGCAGGCTGCCCAGCATCGGCGCACGCAGCGTTTCCATCGCCTCACGCGTGCTGTCCAGGCCGTTGCGGCAGACCTCGTTGCGTGAATTGAAGCGGTCAGAGCAGCGATACGGCGGCGCCGGCAGCACCGGTTTGGGCGCCTCCAGCACAATTCGCACACCGCGCTCGGCCAACGGTTTCCACTGGGTGATCGCCTCGGCCACTTCGGCCTCGCGTCCTGCAGTGGCTTCCGGGGTCAGCTCGCCCGCCAGCTGCGCCTGCGCATCGAACAATACGAACTGATCGGACAAGCGCGGTATCCGCAGCGACACCAGCACCACAGCATCACCTGGCTGCGCACGCTGCGTGACATCGGCGAGCATCGCTGCGTCGAAATCACTGCAATCGGCACCCGCGCCGCGCCACTTCTGCAGGCTCACCTGCGGGCATCCACCACGACCGTAGAGAATCACCTCCGAGCCACTCTCAAGCGCCAGCCGCTGCAGCAGCTCGATGTAGGCCATTGCATGCGAATCGCCAGCAACGAACACCTGCTTCGGCGCACCGGCAGGCACCGGCCGATCGCAGTCACCACGCGCATAGGTCCGCATGCTGCCACCTTCGAAGCGTCGCTTGGTGGTCACCAGGCTGCAGTCAGGATAGTCGCCTGCCACGCTCTTGCCGTTGGGATACCAGTCGCCGGGATGCCGACTGACCGTGCTCAGTGATATCCGCGGTGCCTGCAGGTACAGCAGCGTCTGGGTGCCGGCCGCGACCAGCAGCACAGCCGAACCTGCCAGCACCCAGCGACCGGGGCGCAGACGCTGCGCCAAGGGGCCCCGGAACGGTTGCTCCACCCAGCGCCACGACAACCACGACAGCAGCAGCACCAGCGCCAGCGCAGCGCTCATCTGCAGGGGTGTCTGCAGGCCCACGGTCCAGCGCATCAGCACGAATACCGGCCAGTGCCACAGATACAGCGAGTACGACAGCAGGCCGATGGAGCGCATCGGCCTGCTGGCCAACAGGCGTGCCACCCAGGACCGGGGATGATGATGCAGCGCCCACAGCAGGCCTGCCGCAGCAAAGGTCGGCAGCAGGCCATCAGGCCACGGCGAACGTCCGGCCCGTGCGGTCCACAATGCCCAGCACAGCAAGGCCAGCGCCACCATCGCGAGCAGCGAGAACACGGGCGCAGCGCGCTTCAGTGCAATCGTCGTCACCGCATCCACTGGCTGGCGAACATGCAGCAGCTGGAACAGCAGTACGCCAACGCCCAGCTGCCACAGCCGCGTAGTGGTGGCGTAGAACGCCCACGATGGCGGCGCCTCGCGCAGGCCCAGCACCGCCGCATGCAGCAGCGACGCCGCGCTGACCACGGCAAACAGGCCAAGGCTGATCCAACGCCCGCGCACGCCGCGCGCCCAGGCCAGGAACAGCAGCGGGAACAGCAGGTAGAACTGCTCCTCCACGCCCAGCGACCAGGTATGGGTATAGGGATTGAATTCGGCCTTGGGCGCGAAATAGTCGTTGCCGATCAGCGCCAGCACCCAGTTGCTGAAGCCGAAGAATGCCATCAGCCCGGTCTTGTCACTGGCCTCGCTGAGCCAGGACTCGGGAATGAACAGCACGCTGCCGACGGCGGTCAACAGCAGGCAGCTGATCAGCGCAGGTGCGATGCGGCGGATGCGACGCGAATAGAAGCGCAGCATCGACTGCCACAGCGACAACGGCGGCAGCCGGTGCACCGACGCGCTGACCACGAACCCGGAAATGACGAAGAACACGTCTACGCCGGTGAACCCGCCCGGCAACCAGGCCGGGTCCAGGTGGAACACGATGACGGCCAGCACGGCAATCGCGCGCAGGCCGTCAATGTGCGGCACGTAGCCGCGGCTTGGATCAGCGGTCATCCCTTCCCCCCAACCGCGGAGGCAATGCCGTCCGCGGTGGTTGCGCCTTTACCAGACCAGGTCGTCCGGCACCTGGTACTGCGGATCCGCATACGGATCTTCCTCGGCCGGCGCATTCGGATCGACCTTCAGCGCCACCGAGGCAGCGAACACCGCCTCGGACTGTGCCAGCACGTCGGCCGTTACCAGCAGGTAGCGGCCATTGAGCTGGACCACACCCAGCTCACCGGCATTGAGCGCGGTCAGCTGTTCGGCGGTCACATAGATGCGCTTGATCTTGCCGCCATACGGGAAGTGGCGGGCGATGTCCGCTGCCTCGGCGTTGAGGCTCTTGTCCTTCAGCAGTTCTTCCAGCTTGGCCTTCGCCTCGCGGCGCACGCGTGCTTCTTCCTGCTTCAGGCGCTCGGTCTCGATGCGCTCTTCCTTCTCCCGCTGCGCCCGGATGGCATAGGCCTTGGCCAGATCCATCTCTTCGGTGCTGCGCGGCTTGCGCGGGCCCTGCTGGCTCTGGCCACCGCGCGCATGCCCGCCGGGCTTGCCCGCGCCATGGCCCTGCCCACGACGCTCACCGGGCTTGTGCTCGCCCTTGCCTGCGCCCTGCGGTTTTCCATTGCCGTTGCCGTTGCCACCCTTGCCCTGCGGGCGGCCATCACGGCGGGGGCCATCATTCTTGCGCTCGGGCTTGGGCGCGGGCTTGAAGCCCAGGCCCATCAGCTGGTCGCGGAGGGTATCGCTCATAGGATTCGGATCAGTAGTGCGGCGGCGGCGGTTCGCTCGCCGGATCGGAAGAATTCAGTGCGTTGCGGACCTTGCCCAGGTCTTCCAGCAGCACGCGCAGCACATCGGCGTTGCGCATGCCCTGCATGCGGGCATCAGCCAGCGCGTCGCTCAGCTCGGCCAGCGCCTGTTCCTGGAAGGACACGCGCATTTCCAGCTCGACCAGGCGCGCTTCCAGCGCCTGCTCGCGTTCAGTGGGCAGATCAGACATGCAACGAGCGCCCCCGGCCAATGCCGTAGTACGCAAGACCTGCGGCTTCCACTTCGCCCGGCTCATACAGGTTGCGGCCGTCGAACACCGCCGCATCCTTCAGCTGCTCGCGCAGCTTCTGGAAGTCGGGGCTGCGGAACTGCTTCCACTCGGTGACCACCACCAGCGCGTCGGCACCCTGCAGCGCTTCATCGGCACTGTTGCAGAACACCAGGTCATCGCGTTCGCCGAAGATGCGCTGCGACTCGTGCATCGCCTCCGGATCGTAGGCACGCACCGTCGCACCGCCTTCCCACAGCTGCGCCAGCAGTCGACGGCTGGAGGCCTCACGCATGTCGTCGGTGTTCGGCTTGAAGGCCAGACCCCATACGGCGAAGGTCTTTCCACGCACGCCCTCGTCCTCGCCCTTGTCGTAATGACGCTGGATGAGGGCAAACAGATGGCCCTTCTGCGCATCGTTGACCGCTTCAACCGCATTGAGCAGCTTCGGCTCAAGGCCATACTGCTGGGCGGTACGGGCCAATGCCTGCACGTCCTTGGGGAAGCACGAGCCGCCGTAACCGGCACCCGGATAGATGAAGTGCCAGCCGATGCGTGGATCCGAACCAATGCCCTGGCGGACCTGCTCGACATCGGCACCGACGCGTTCAGCGATGTTGGCGATTTCATTCATGAACGAAATCTTGGTCGCCAGCATCGCATTGGCGGCGTACTTGGTCAGTTCGGCCGAACGCACGTCCATTTCCACCACGCGGTCGTGGTTGCGGTTGAACGGCGCGTACAGGCGACGCATCACCGCCACCGACTCTTCGTTCGCCGCACCGATGATGATGCGGTCCGGGCGCATGCAGTCCGCAACCGCATCGCCTTCCTTCAGGAATTCCGGGTTGGACACCACGTCGAAGGCGATGTCCGCGCCACGCGCGGCCAGCTCTTCGGCAATGGCGGCACGCACCTTGTCGGCGGTGCCGACCGGCACCGTCGACTTGTTCACCACCACGGTCGGCACACTCATGTGCCGACCAATGGTTCGGGCTACGGCAAGCACGTATTGAAGATCGGCACTGCCATCCTCGTCCGGTGGCGTACCAACGGCGATGAACACCACCTGGCCGTGATCGATGGCGGCCGCGGCATCCGTGGTGAACGCCAGCCGCGCTGCGGCATGGTTGGCCTTCACCATCGGCTCCAGGCCGGGTTCATAGATCGGGATGATGCCCTGGTTGAGGCCATCCACCTTGGCCTGGTCGATATCGACACAGACCACCTGATGACCAACATCGGCCAGGCAGGTACCGGTCACCAGTCCAACGTAGCCGGTACCAAAAATCGCAACGCGCATATCCGTATTCGCTCCTGAATGACTTACGGCAGAACGCCCAGCAGCTCGACGTCGAACGTCAGAGTCGCGTTCGGGCCGATCGGGCCGCCCGGGGTGCCGTTCTCACCGTAGGCGAGTTCGCCCGGGATCCAGAAGCGGTACTTCGAACCGACCGGCATCAGCGCGACGCCTTCGGTCCAGCCCTTGATCACCTGGTCCAGACCGAACTCGGCCGGCTGGCGGCCGTAGGAACTGTCGAACACGGTGCCGTTGAGCAGCTTGCCTTCGTAGTTCACGCGCACCTTGCTGCTCGGCAGCGGGCGCTCGCCGCTACCCGGGCGGATCACCTGGTACTGCAGGCCCGACGAGGTGGTCACCACGCCCGGCTGGGTCTTGTTCTTGGCCAGGAATGCGTTGCCTTCCGTGCGGTTGGTCTGCGCAGCCTGGGCGGCCTTGGCCTGCATTTCAGCCTGCTTGGCACCCATGAAGGCCTGGATGGTGGCGGTCGCGTCAGCTTCCGTCATCTTCGGCTGGCCCTTGGTCAGGCCGGTGCTGATTGCGTCAAACAACGAGGCGACATCGATATCGTCCTTCAGCTGCGCCAGCGACGGACCCACCGAGTAGGAGCCGATCATCTGCGACACCTTGACGCGGTCGACCTTCGGCGGCTGCGAGCCCGGTGCCACGCCCGGCACCTGCTGGCCGCTGCGGGCCATCACGACCTGGCGCAGGGCGGCATCGGTGGCCTTGGCCTGTTCCTGGGTGATCTGCGGCTGCAGGCCCTCGAACGAACGCTCAACGGCGGTGCGCAGGGCGGCCACATCGATCTCATCGGCGATCGGGGTGAACGACTTGGCGACATCAAGGCCGATGGCGTAGCCGAGCTTCTGCTTGGGGGAATTCAAGGTTGCGGTCTCCTTGGCGGCTGCGGGGGCAGCCGGTTGTTGCGACAGAGCGACACCCGAAGTGCCCATCGCCAGAATCAGAACCGACGCCGCGGCGCCGCGCATTCCCATCTTCATTCGCTGCATTCCTGGAAGTGTCTGGGCGCCGACGTCGGCGCGAAAAGAAACATTGTCGCACGCATGCCGTCGATGTCGAGGCATGCGTGCTGGATATCAATGCGTGGCAGCTGCCGCCAGCGCTTTGTCGATGGCCGCGGTCAGCTGCGGATCGTCCGGCGTCACCTTGCTGGCGAACTGGGCAATGACCTTGCCATCGCGGCCCACGAGGTACTTGTGGAAGTTCCAGGCCGGCGCAACGCCGGTCGCTGCGGTCAACCGCTGGTACAGCGGCGTGGCCTGCGTGCCGACCACATGCACCTTCTCGAACATCGGGAACTTGACGCCGTAGGTCAGGGTGCAGAAGTCCTGGATCTGCTTCTCGTCACCCGGTTCCTGGCCCTTGAAGTCATTGGAAGGAAAGCCCAGCACCGCAAAACCGCGGCCTGCATAGCGCTTCTGCAGCGCCTCCAGCCCTTCGTACTGCGGCGTGTAGCCACACTTGCTGGCGGTGTTGACCACCAGCAGCACCTGCCCGTGATAGCGCTGCTGCAGATTCACCTGCTGCTTGCTGGCCAACGGCCGGTATTCCAGATCGAGCAGGTCGGCCGCCAGCGCACTGGCGGAACCGGCGGCACCGGCCACCATCAGGGCCAGCAGGGACAGGCCGCGCAGGCGGCACGGGGAAACGGTCGGCAGGGGCATCAGAGGCGGTCCGCGGTAGCCATTCACAAGGCCCGGCCAGTGCTGGCCGGGAATCGGCCGAACTATAGCACCGGGCCCCGCAGCCCCTGATGGCACAGGTCCCCCCCCGGGCTTTGCGCGGCGTGGCGAATGTGCTGCCCGGGCGCCATCGAAGGCGCAGTGATGACATAGCATGGACATCACTGAATGGAAGGCCGCCCCGAAAAGCCCCCTGCAGAAGATTCATTTCCCTTTTAAATCAATCGACTAAAGGGATGTTTCAGCAATCTGACCACCCCTGCCATCAGTTGGGGACGGCAAGGGGTTGCACGTAGGCGTGCCGGTGTTATAGTTGCATACAACACCAGTCACCTGAGACAGGGGGAAGCCATGAACGTCCGGATCCGTCGCAACCTCACCGCACCTGCGGCCGTCGCTGTTTCGACCCTGCTCGTGCTGGCCTGGTGGGCCACGCCCACCGCCCCTGTTTCCGCCGCTGCTGAAAGTGCGCAGGACGCGACTCTCTCCCCCGCAGGGAACGCCCCCTCCTCCTCCCCCCCTCCCCCGCGTCGGCTGCACAGCGCGCTGTCCATGCCGTATTTCTCGTTCGCCCAGCCGCTGACCCCACGGAGCTGAATATGAGCGACATCCAGTGGAGCGACGGCGCTCCCATCTACCGTCAGTTGAAGGAGCGCGTGATCGCCATGATGCTCGACGGAATCCTCAAGCCGGGCGATGCCCTGCCTTCGGTGCGCCAGGTGGCCGCCGACTATCAACTCAACCCCATCACCGTTTCGCGCGCTTACCAGGAGCTGGCCGACGAAGGCCTGGTCGAGAAGCGCCGCGGCCTGGGCATGTTCATGACCGAGCAGGCGGCCACGCAGCTGCGCAGCAGCGAACGCGACCGTTTCCTCAACGAAGAATGGCCGGCGGTTCTGGAGCGCATCCAGCGCCTGGGCCTGAGCCTCGACGAATTGCTGCCCCAGGGGAAAGTCTGATGAATAGCACTGCAAGTGAGTCGGTCATCACCGCCCGAGGCCTGCGCAAGGCCTACAAGACCACGGTCGCCCTCGACAACGCCAGTTTCAGCATTCCAAGCGGGCGCATCGTCGGCCTGATCGGGCCCAATGGCGCCGGCAAGACCACCGCGCTGAAGGCCATTCTTGGGCTGACCTCGGTGGAGGGTGAACTGAGCGTGCTCGGCCGCGACCCGCGACTGCACCGCGACGAACTGATGAACGACATCTGCTTCATCGCCGACGTCGCCGTGCTGCCGCGCTGGCTGAAGGTGCGCGAGGCGATCGATTTCGTGGCCGGCGTCCACCCGCGCTTCGACCGCGCCCGCTGCGAGCGCTTCCTGGCCAACACCAAGCTGCAGCCGAAGCAGCGCGTGCGCGAGCTGTCCAAGGGCATGATCGTGCAGCTGCACCTGGCGCTGGTGATGGCCATCGATGCCCGCATCCTGGTGCTGGACGAGCCGACCCTCGGCCTGGACATCCTGTACCGCAAGGAGTTCTACCAGCGCCTGCTGGAAGACTACTTCGACGAACAGAAAACCATCATCGTCACCACCCACCAGGTGGAGGAGATCGAGCACATCCTCAGCGACGTGATGTTCATCCGCGATGGCCGCATCGTGCTCGACGCGGAAATGGACGACGTCGGCCAGCGCTATACCGAGCTGCTGGTCAATGCCGACCAGCTGGACACCGCGCGCGCCCTGAAGCCGATCGACGAGCGCAGCCTGGCGTTCGGCAAGACGGTGATGCTGTTCGATGGCGTGCCGCGCACCCAGCTTTCCTCTCTCGGCGAGACCCGCATCCCGGGCCTGGCCGACCTGTTCGTCGCCATCATGAAGGGGACCTACGCATGAATGCCGTCAACCACCCCGTCAGCCCGATCGGCACCCTGCGCTGGCTGCTCAAGCGCGAGTACTGGGAGAACCGCGGCGGCTTCCTGTATGCCCCGTTGATCGCGGGCCTGATCTCACTGGTGATGAGCATCGCCGGCATTGCCTTCGGCCTGTTCGCGCTGAACCGTGCAGCACGCGACGGCGGCCTGCACATCGATGGCGAGAACGTGAACATCAACGGCCTGAACCTGGCCCTGCTCACCCGTGACATCAGTGCCAAGGACCTTGCTGATCTTGGCAACGGCCTGGACCTGACTCTGGTACTCAGTTCAAGCTGGCCGTTCGTGGTGCTGGCCTTCGTCGTGTTCTTCTACTGCCTGGGCGCCCTCTACGACGATCGCCGTGACCGCAGCATCCTGTTCTGGAAGTCGTTGCCGCTGTCGGACACGCAGACCGTGCTGTCCAAGGTGATCAGCGCACTGATCGTGGCACCGTTGATCGCGGTCATCGCCGGCATCCTCACCATGTTTGGCTTCATGCTGATCATCAGCGCCGTCGCACTGCTGCACGGTGGCAGCCCGATGACCCTGATCTGGGGCCCGGCCAGCCCGCTGACCCTGGCCGCTGGACACCTGGCCTGGATTCCGGTCTATGCCCTGTGGGCCCTGCCCACCGCCGGCTGGCTGCTGCTGTGCTCGGCATGGGCCAGGAGCAAGCCGTTCCTGTGGGCGGTAATGTTGCCGCTGTTTGCCGGCATCATTGTCAGCTCCACAAAGATGATGCCGCTGTTCGGCCTGACCACCGGCTGGTTCTGGCAGAACATCGTCGGCCGCCTGCTGCTGGGCGGCGTGCCCGGCATGGACCTGCTGTATCGCCTCGGCGCCGACGAAGCATCGCGCCGCGATCTGGACTCGGTCGTCAGCCTGATGTCCCCCGCCTCGCAGCTGAAGTCGCTGGCGATGCCGGAGCTGTGGATCGGCGCCGTCGTCGGTGCAGTGTTCATCTTCCTTGCCATCCGCCTGCGCAAGCGCGCCGGCGAGATCTGATCCCATCCATCCGGAGGCACCACCCATGCGTTCTTTGCTCGCCTGTTCTGCGTTGTTGCTGTTGCCGTTGTCGGCGCTGGCCGCCGATGCTCCGAACTGCAAGTTCACTGCCGCCCGCGCACTGAAGCTGGACGTGGCTGGTGCCAGGACGGTGGTGTTCGAGGTCAATCAGCATGACCTGAAGGTGGTCGCCAGCGCTGGCGGCGGCCAGCTGGACGGCCGCGCCTGCGCGTCCAGCCAGGAATGGCTGGACCAGCTGGTGCTGGAGCAGCGCAAGGTCGGCGACAAGCTGGTGGTGAGCCTGCGCCGCGACGGCCGCCAAAGCGGCATCAGCCTGGGCAACAGCTACGCCTGGCTGGATATCCGTGGCAGCGTGCCGGACAACATGCCGCTGCAGTTCAAGATCGGCTCGGGCGATGCCAGCGTGGAGAACGCACAGTCGCTGAGCGTGGATGTGGGTTCCGGTGATGCCGTGGTCCGCGGTACCCGCGGCAGCATCCACGCTGCAGTGGGTTCGGGCGACCTCAACATCGATGGCGGCAGCTCCCTGAATCTGCTGTCGCTGGGTTCCGGCGACGTCACCGTACGCAACATCAGCGGCGATGCCAGCACCGGTACCGTCGGCTCCGGTGACCTGAAGATCAGCGATGTGCGTGGCAACGCGCGGCTGGATACCGTGGGCTCGGGTGATATCGAGTTCAAGCGCGTGCAGGGCAGCGTTGAAGTGGGCGTGGTCGGCTCCGGCGGGGTCGATCTGGCCGACATCGGCGGCAATGTGCATGTCCGCAGCCACGGCTCGGGCGACATCAACGTCGACGGCGTGCGCGGCACCCTGACCGTCGACCACAGCGGCAGCGGTGACGTCGATCATCGCAACGTCAGCGGCCGGGTCACTCTGCCGCGCAGCAAGTAAACCCTCTTCCAGACACTACCAGGGGAACACCATGAACCTGTTGCGCCTGTTGCCCACTGTGCTGCTGTCCCTGCCGCTGATCGCCTGCGGCGGCACGTCGTCAGCACCCGACAAGACCGTTGGCAAGAGTGTGACCGAAGCCACAGGCGGCGTCGGCGAGACCGTCAGGAACGCCATGGACGATGCCCGCAAGGATATCGCCCAGGGCAACATCAAGATCTCGGCGGACAAGCAGCCGCGTGCGGAGATCACGCCGGATGGCCGCCTGCTGATCGCGGGCAAGGAGATCGCCGCCAACGATATCCAGCGCCGTCATCTGCAGGACTACCGCGGCCACGTGGTCGCCATCGCGATGGACGGCATGGATGTCGGCCTGGCCGGCGCCAAACTGGGTGCCAGTGCTGCCGGCGAAGCGCTGAAGGGCATTTTCAGCGGCGACAGCGAAGGTGTCGAAAAGCGCATCAATGCCGAAGCCGAGAAGATCGAAGCCCAGGCCAAGCGCATCTGCGACCGCCTTCCGGCGATGCTGGCCAGCCAGCAGGCGCTCGCACGTGAACTGCCGGCATTCAAGCCCTACGCGACCATGGACCAGAGCGACGTGGACGACTGCGGCAAGGACACCGTGGTCCAGCGCTAGACCTGTGACAGATCAGCGCACCCGGCCGGCAGCGGCGTCCGGCTGCCGGCCGTAGTGCGCCGCCCGGCTTACAATGGCGGCCCCGGACGCCCCCGAACCGAATGTCATGAAGAAGCTGTTTCTGCTGTTGACCGCCCTGCTCTGCCTCGGCCTGGCCGGCTGTGACCAGGAGTACCGCGACCACCGCGCCGAGCGTGGCAAGCCCAAGATTTCCGTCAGCGAAGGCATGGTCACCGTGCGTCGCCCGCCCGCGCCGAACATCATCATCCTCGCCGACGGCACGATGAAGATGGACGAGATCCAGATTCCGCTGGACGACGGGCAGAAACAGATGCTGCAGACCATGTTCGGCAAGCTGCAGGTGCTGCGCCAGAACACCCTGGTGGCCGCACCGGCCGATCCCAACATGCAGCCGGTGAAGATCCAGCCGCCGGAGGGCATGGACGTGATTCCGGCGGACCTGATCCAGCGCATCCCGGAGTTCAAGGATTACACCGACACCTTCGGCAACATCGTCGCCGACCGTCGCTGAAAAAAAACGCCCCCCACCGGGCGGCGTTTCTGCTTTCTGTAGAGTCGAGCCATGCTCGACTCCGGAACAACAGTCGAGCATGGCTCGACTCTACAACCGGCCGATCAACCGCCGGCGCCGCCGCCACCGGCCTGGATGCCACCGGCGGTCAGCGCGGTCGGATCCAGCAGGCGGCGCAGTTCGGCCTCGGCCAGGCCGCTGTCTTCCAGCGCCACGTCCAGCACCGGGCGCTGTTCCTTGTACGCGCGCTTGGCGATCGCCGCCGCCTTCTCATAGCCGATGATCGGGTTCAGTGCGGTGACCAGAATCGGGTTACGCGCCAGCGCCTCGGCCACGCGGTCCTCGCGCACCTTCAGCCCGGCAATCGCGCTGTCGGCCAGCAGGGTGGACACGTTGGCCAGCAGGCCGATGCCATCGAGCAGGTTCACTGCGATCAGCGGCAGGGTGACGTTGAGCTGGAAGTTGCCGGTCTGCCCGGCCACGGTGATCGCAGTGTGGTGACCGATCACCTGTGCACAGGCCATCACCGTCGCTTCCGGAATCACAGGGTTGACCTTGCCCGGCATGATCGAGCTGCCCGGCTGCAGCGCCGGCAGTTCGATCTCGCCCAGCCCGGCCAGCGGACCGGCGTTCATCCAACGCAGGTCGTTGGCGATCTTGATCAGCGCCACCGCCAGCGCATTGAGCTGACCGGAAAGCTCCACCGCGTCGTCCTGTGCGGCCAGGCCTTCGAACTTGTTCTCGGCACTGTCGAACTTGAAACCGGTCTGCTGCTTCAGTGCCTTGGCCACCTGTGCACCGAAGCGCGGATCGGCATTGATGCCGGTGCCGATGGCGGTGCCACCCAGCGGCAGCCGGCGCACGCGCTTGAGGCTGTCTTCGATACGCTCCTGCGCCGACGCCAGCTGCGCCGACCACGCGCCGAATTCCTGCTCGAAGGTCAGCGGCATCGCATCCATCAGGTGGGTGCGGCCGGTCTTGACCACCTTGCGCAGGCTGCGGCCCTTCTTGTCCAGGGTCTTGCGCAGGTGCACCAGCGCCGGCAGCAGCTGCTCATGCGTCGCCAACACCGCCGACACCCGCAACGCGGTCGGAATCACGTCGTTGGAGCTCTGCCCCTGGTTGACGTGGTCATTGGGGTGCACACTGGTCTTGCCCGCCTTGCCGGCACGGTTGGCCAGGGTGGCGATGACCTCATTGGCATTCATGTTCGACGACGTGCCAGAACCCGTCTGGTAGACATCGATCGGGAACTGCGCGTCCCAGTTGCCGGCGGCCACTTCGGCGGCAGCGGTCTGGATGGCCTTGGCCACGTTCTTCGGCAGGTGGCCCAGTTCTGCGTTGACGCCTGCGGCGGCGCCCTTGACCAGGCCCAGGGCACGGATGAAACCGCGCGGCATGCGCTGGCCCGACACCGGGAAGTTCTGCACGGCACGCTGGGTCTGGGCGCCCCACAGGGCGTCCGCAGGCACCTGCAGCTCGCCCATGCTGTCGTGTTCGATTCTGAAACCCTTGCTTGCAGCTTTGCTCATTGCATCAACTCCGCACTACTTCAGTTGGGGAAAGGGAAGCGGCGGCTGGCAGGGTGTCGCTTCCCGGGCTGGCGGCAGCGCCAACGATACTCCCTTGCCCGCAGCGTGGGATGACGAGGGCGGGCCAGATCGTTTCATCCGCAGGGCCGATCTGCACGCGCAAGGGGTAGTGCCGGCCGCTGGCCAGCAATCCATGGAATCGTGGGCCGGGCGTGGTTGCCGGCCAGCGGCCGGCACTACCTCACCGGCACGTCGTAGAATATGGCCCCCGCCGCTCGCCCCAGCCCTGCCGACATGTCCGATTCCGCCCTGCTCGCCCTGTCCCCGCTCGATGGCCGCTATGCCGGCAAGGTCGACGCCCTGCGCCCGATCTTCTCCGAGTACGGCCTGATCAAGGCCCGCATCACGGTCGAAGTGGAGTGGCTGCTGGCCCTGGCCGCCGAGCCGGGCATCGTCGAACTGGCCCCGTTCTCCGACGCCGCCGTCGCCCGCCTGCGTGCCCTGGCCGCCAGCTTCAGCCCGGTCCAGGCCGCGCGCGTGAAGGAGATCGAGCGCACCACCAACCATGACGTCAAGGCGGTGGAGTACTTCATCAAGGAACAGCTGAAGGACGACGCCGAGCTGGCCCCGGCGCTGGAATTCGTGCATTTCGCCTGCACCAGCGAAGACATCAACAACCTCAGCTACGGCCTGATGCTGGAACAGGCCCGCCGCGAGGTGCTGCTGCCGACCCTGGACGGCATCGCCAACAGCCTGCGCAGCCTGGCGCACGCCCAGGCCGGCCAGCCGATGCTGTCGCGCACCCACGGCCAGACCGCCTCGCCCACCACCCTGGGCAAGGAACTGGCCAACGTGGTCGCCCGCCTGGAACGCCAGCGCAGGCAGATTGCCGCGGTCGAACTGACCGGCAAGATCAATGGCGCGGTGGGCAACTACAACGCCCACATCGCCAGCTACCCGGACGTGGACTGGCCGGCCTTCGCCGAGCGCTTCGTGACCGGCCTGGGCCTGGTGTTCAACCCGTACACCACGCAGATCGAGCCGCACGACAACATCGCCGAAATCGGCGATGCCGCACGCCGCGCCAACATCATCCTGATCGACCTGGCGCGCGACATCTGGGGCTATGTTTCGCTGGGCTACTTCAAGCAGCGCCTGAAGGAAGGTGAAGTCGGCTCGTCGACGATGCCGCACAAGGTCAACCCGATCGACTTCGAGAATGCGGAAGGCAACTTCGGCATTGCCAACGCGCTGTTCGAGCACTTCAGCGCGAAGCTGCCGATCAGCCGCTGGCAGCGTGACCTGACCGACTCCACCGTGCTGCGTGCGCTGGGCACCGCGTTCGGCCACAGCCAGGTGGCGCTGGATTCGCTGGCCAAGGGCCTGGGCAAGCTGGAAGTGAACCCGCAGCGCCTGGATGCCGATCTGGACGCGGCCTGGGAAGTGCTGGCGGAAGCCGTGCAGACGGTGATGCGCCGCCATGGCCTGCCGAACCCGTACGAGCAGCTGAAGGCGCTGACCCGCGGCCAGGGCATCACCGCCGAGTCGATGCGTGCGTTCGTGCAGGGGCTGGAGCTGCCGGCGGATGCGAAGCAGCGCCTGCTGGAGATGACCCCGGGCAGCTACACCGGCCTGGCCGAGTCGCTGGCGAAGAAGATTTAAGGGGTTTCCTTTGCGGCGGCGGCCGCGGGCGCTGCCTGCGGCAGGCTCTACTGCAACAGCAACAGCAACAGCAACGTCAAGAGCGGCTCTGGGTTTTTGCCGTGCTTGGCGGGGCGGGTTGGATTCGCGGGGGACGCCGTAAACCCGTCCGTGGGGGCTTAGCCGCGCCATCCATGGCGCGGATACCCCCGCGAACCCATCCCGCCCCACCTCTGACAGATTGCCGGTGACGGATCGAAGAGCATTGGGTTGTCGGGACGGAATTTGAAAGAGGGACGCGGCTTCGCCGCGTCCCTCTGTTGTTTTTGGCTGATTGTAGAGCCGAGCCCATGCTCGGCTGCTTGTTCCAACAGCAAGCCGAGCATGGGCTCGGCTCTACAGGAGCATGAGCAAGCGCAGCGCGCGACCCGCCGTTGCCTTTGATCTTCTTCTTCCATTCCGTGGCGGGCCGCGCAGGAAACTGTCAGGGGCCGGGGGGGGGGGGGGGGGGGGGGGGGGGGGGGGGGGGGTGGGGGGGGGGGGGGGGCGCCCCCCCCCCCCCGCTCTGGGTTGTGTCCCCGCCCGCCCCCCCCCCCCCCCCCCCCCCCGGCCCAGCCCATGAAGCGAGCGCTTTACGCGACCAGACCCCGCCACGAGGGGCTCAGCCGTTGGCCGGAACCCCCGCGACAAACCCGCGCACGTGCGCAATGCCCACGAACGGCGGACAATGGAGATCTCAGGCGGCCCGCCGCGCCGCCCCTCCCGCTTTCCGCTGCAAGGATTCCCCCATGGCCGCCCGCAAGTCCTCCGCCCCCCTCATCGAAGTCACCGCCCGCCCCGGCCAGCCGCTGGGCATGGCGCCGGCCACCTTCCTGCGCGACTTCTGGCAGAAACGCCCGCTGCTGATCCGCAACGCCTTCCCCAACTTCCAGACCCCGGTGCAGCCGGAAGACCTGGCCGGGCTGGCCTGCGAGGAAGGCGTGCTGGCACGCCTGATCGAGCACGACAAGACCCAGGACGGCTGGCGCGTGCGCACCGGTCCATTCCAGGAAGACGTGTTCCCCGCCCTGCCCGACCACGACTGGACCCTGCTGGTACAGGACGTGGACAAGTGGGACCCGGACGTGCGCGCCCTGATCGAGCACTTCAGCTTCCTGCCGCGCTGGCGCATGGATGACGTGATGATCAGCTTCGCCGCCACCGGCGGCTCGGTCGGCGCCCATGTCGACCAGTACGACGTGTTCCTGCTGCAGGCCCATGGCCATCGCCGCTGGCAGATCGATGCCAGCGAATCGATCAAGGGCAAGCAGCCGCCGTTGGGCTTCCGCCCGGACGTGGAACTGAAGCTGCTGAAGGTGTTCAAGCCGACCCACGACTGGGTGCTGGCGCCGGGCGACATGCTGTACCTGCCGCCGAACGTGCCGCACCACGGCGTGGCCGAAGACCCGTGCCTGACATTCTCGTTCGGCATGCGCGCGCCGTCTTCGGCCGAGCTGATCAGCGACTACCTGGACACCCTGATCGCCGATGCCGACGAGAACATCCGCTACCAGGATGCCGACCTGAAGGTGCCGGCCGACCCGAACGAAATCGACACGGTGGCGATGGCGCGGGTGATCACCGCGCTCAACGCCATCCGCATGAACGACCCGGACAAGCTGGGCGACTGGTTCGGCCGCTTCATCACCACCTACCGCGCGGCCGGCGAAGTGATGGCCCACCAGGCCGCACCGGCACAGGAAGAAGTGGTCCAGGCCCTGGCCTCGGGCCTGCTGCTGCAGCGCCACCCGTGGGCCCGCCTGGCCTGGCGCCGGGCCAAGCGTGGCGCCAGCCTGTATGTCAGCGGCCAGGACTTCGCGCTGCCGGTGAAGGACGCGCAGCGCCTGGCTGGCACCGAACAGCTGGACGCCGCCGCTTATCGCGGCCTGTCCGACAAGGGCCGTGCCGTGGTCCAGCAGCTGCTGGTCGGCGGGGTGTTCCAGCTGATCGACCCGAATGAGGTATACGAGGCCGAAGACGAGGAAGACGGCGAGGATGCCGTGGTGCTCGGCGAGGTCGTCGAAGGCCGCGACCGCGTGGATGCGATCGACGCCGACGCGGTGTCCGACGATGTCCACTCCGTGACCGTACACGACGACGGCATCGAGGTCATCGTCAACTTCGAGGACGACGAGGAAGACGACAGCGGTACTGGCCGCGCCTGAGTCGCCACCATGATCCGGGTCCAGCAGGTCAGCCACGCCGATGCCCACGTTGCCATCCACGAGGTGCGCCAACGCGTGTTCGTGCAGGAACAGGGCATCGCCGCCAAGCTGGAACGCGATGCGCTGGACCCGGTCAGTGCCCATGTGCTGGCGCTGGACAGTGACAACCAGCCGGTCGGCACGGGCCGGCTGGCCCCGGATGGCCGCATCGGCCGCATGGCGGTGCTGGCCAGCCATCGCAGCCGCGGGGTCGGCGAGGCCCTGCTGGAAGCACTGGTGGAGGCCGGGCGCCGGCTCGGCCTGGCCGAGCTGCATCTGCATGCCCAGCTGCCCGCCCGTGACTTCTATGCCCGCCAGGGCTTTCTGCCCGAAGGCGAGGTGTTCGAGGAGGCCGGCATCGGCCACCAGCAGATGCGCCGCCGGCTGGGTGCGGCCAGCGCCATCGACAGCCGCGCCGAGGCGGTGGCCATCACCACGGCCATCATCCACCGCGCCCGTCGGCAGCTGTGGCTGCACAGCCGCCAGCTGGACCCCGGGCTGCTCGACGCGCCCCCGGTACAGGCCGCCCTGCGCCGCTTCGTCAGCGCCCGCCACGACAAGCAGCTGCGGGTGATCGTGCACGACGCCGCCGCGATCGCCTCTAGCGGGGCGCCGCTGCTGGCGCTGGCCCAGCGCCTGCCCAGCGTGATCCAGTTCCGCGAGGTCACCGACCCGGTCGACCGTGCGCTGGCCTCGGCCTGTCTGCTCAACGATGCGGGCGACTTCTACTTTCGTCTGATCGGCCATCGCCTCGACGGCGAAGCCGGCATCGCGCTGCCGGCACGTTCGCAGCCGTTCGAGCAGCAATTGCAGCGCGTCTGGGACCGTTCGCGTGATTGCAGCGAACTGCGCGCGCTCGGCATCTGAGCGGAGCGGGCTGACTCAACCTGTCTGGAACCGGCACCGGGGGACGCGCGATACCTCTGGTGCTGCCCCTTCGTGTCCGGTTGGGGGTACAATTTGGCTGTTTGAACGCGCCCGCGCAGGGCTATTCATCTTCCTGCCGGGTCCTTCTGAAGCCATACCCCACAAAGCGAATCAACACCCTCCATCGTGGACAATCAACTGAAGCAGTTTGCGCAATCTTCGCAACTCGCCGGCGGCAACGCCTCCTATGTCGAGGACCTGTACGAGCAGTACCTGGTCTCCCCGGATAGTGTCGATCCCAAATGGAAAACCTACTTCGACGGCTTCAAGGGCCGTGAAGCAGGTGACATTCCGCACTCGGCTGTCATCTCCCACATTGCGGACGCGGCCAAGGATGCGCTGAAGGCCGGTACCGGCAACGGTGCAGGCGACGAGCGCGAGCGCAATGTCGGTCGTCTGATCACCGCCTACCGTTCGCGCGGCCACCTGGACGCCCGCCTCGATCCGCTGGGCCTGGCCGCACCGGTCAACACCCCGGACCTGGGCCTGCCGTTCCACAGCCTGTCCGATGGCGACCTCAACAGCGAGTTCAGCACCGGCGGCGTCGGTGGCCAGCCGCGCATGAAGCTGCGCGACCTGCTGGCACGCCTGAAGGCGACCTACACCGGCTCGATCGGTGCGGAGTTCATGCACATCTCCGAGGTCGAGCAGCGCCAGTGGATCTACAAGAAGCTGGAACTGGCCGGTGGCAACTACCAGCTGGACGCTGATACCCAGCGCCGCACCCTGGAGCGCCTGACCGCGGCTGAAGGCCTGGAGCGCTACCTGCACACCAAGTACGTCGGCCAGAAGCGCTTCTCGCTGGAAGGCGGCGACTCGCTGATCCCGATGATGGACACCATCATCCGCAGCGCCGGCAAGGATGGCGTCAAGGACGTGGTGATCGGCATGGCCCACCGCGGCCGCCTGAACGTGCTGGTCAACACCCTGGGCAAGAACCCGCGCAAGCTGTTCGACGAATTCGAAGGCAAGTTCGAGCACGACGAGCACGCCTCGGCCGGTGACGTGAAGTACCACATGGGCTTCTCCGCCGACGTCGCCACCGATGGCGGCCCGGTGCACCTGGCGCTGGCGTTCAACCCGTCGCACCTGGAAATCGCTGACCCGGTCGTGGCCGGTTCCGTGCGTTCGCGCCAGGAGCGCCGCAAGGACACCGCGCGCAAGCAGGTCATACCCATCCTGATCCACGGCGACGCGGCCTTCTCCGGCCAGGGCGTCGTCATGGAACTGTTCCAGATGTCGCAGGCACGCGGCTTCGCCGTCGGCGGCACCGTGCACATCGTGGTCAACAACCAGGTCGGCTTCACCACCTCCAACCCGCTGGACACGCGTTCCACGCGCTATGCCACCGACGTGGCGAAGATGATCGCCGCCCCGGTGCTGCACGTGAACGGCGATGATCCGGAAGCCGTTGTGTTCGCCGCGCAGCTGGCCTTCGAGTTCCGCCAGAAGTTCGCCAAGGACGTGGTCATCGACCTGATGTGCTACCGCCGCTGGGGCCACAACGAGGCCGACGAACCGGCGATCACCCAGCCGCTGATGTACCAGGTGATCCGCAAGCACGCCACCACCCGCGAGATGTACGCCGAGCAGCTGGAAAAGGCGGGCGTGATCGCCGCCGGTGCCGGCAAGGCGATGGTCGATGCCTACCGCGAGAAGCTGGATGCCGGTGAAGTGACCACCGAGCTGGCCAAGGTCGAGAAGACCCCGCCGACCAGCCCGCTGTTCGTCGATTGGCCGAAGCTGCTGGAAGGCAAGCTGTCCGACCCGATCTCGACCAAGGTCGAGAAGAACAAGCTGGTCGAGCTGGCCAAGCTGATCAACACCATTCCGGACGAAGTGCAGCTGCACTCGCGCGTGGCCAAGGTCTACGACGACCGCCGCAAGATGGCCGCTGGCGAGATCCCGGGCGACTGGGGCTTTGCCGAGAACCTGGCCTACGCCACCCTGCTCGACGAAGGCAGTGCCCTGCGCCTGGTGGGCCAGGACGTGGGTCGCGGTACGTTCACGCACCGCCACGCGATCCTGCACGACCAGAAGACCGACAACTACTACATGCCGCTGCGGCAGCTGGTGGATTCGCCGGAGAAGGCCACCGTCATCGATTCGCTGCTGAGCGAAGAAGCGGTGATGGCCTACGAGTACGGCTTCTCCACCACCGATCCGAACACGCTGTGCATCTGGGAAGGCCAGTTCGGCGACTTCGCCAACGGTGCCCAGGTCGTCATCGACCAGTTCATCGCCGCCGGTGAAGCCAAGTGGGGCCGCATCTCCGGCCTGACCCTGCTGCTGCCGCACGGCTATGAAGGGCAAGGCCCGGAACACAGCTCGGCGCGCCTGGAGCGCTTCCTGCAGCTGTGCGCACTGGAGAACATGCTGGTGGTGGTGCCGTCGACCCCGGCGCAGGCCTTCCACATGCTGCGTCGCCAGCAGCACCTGACCACCCGCAAGCCGCTGGTGGTGATGTCGCCCAAGTCGCTGCTGCGCCACAAGCTGGCCGTGTCGACCCTGGACGAACTGGCCAACGGCGAGTTCCAGCACCTGATCGGCGACGCCAACGCGGACGCCAAGAAGGTCAAGCGCGTGGTGCTGTGCTCGGGCAAGGTCTACTACGACCTGCTGGAAGACCAGACCAAGCGTGGCCAGGACGACGTGGCGATCATCCGCGTGGAGCAGCTGTACCCGTTCCCGCGTGCGCTGCTGGCTGCCGAACTGAAGAAGTACGGCAAGGCCACCGACGTGGTGTGGACGCAGGAAGAACCGCAGAACCAGGGTGCGTGGTACCAGATCCGCCACCACCTGCAGTTCTGCCTGGCCGATGGCCAGAACCTGCACTACGCCGGTCGCGCACGTTCGGCTTCGCCGGCTGCCGGTCACATGGCTGACCACGTCCGCGAACAGCAGCAGCTGGTCGCCGATGCACTGGTCAACCCGTTCAACGACACGTTCGCTGAATAATCCTCCCCCTATTTAGAAGACAAACCAGGAAGCTCCCGCAATGGCCACCGAAGTCAAAGCCCCGGTACTGCCCGAATCCGTCGCCGACGGCACCATCGCCACCTGGCACAAGAAGGTGGGCGACGCCGTCAAGCGCGACGAAAACCTGCTTGACCTGGAAACCGACAAGGTCGTCCTGGAAGTGCCGTCGCCGGTCGACGGCGTGCTCAAGGAAATCAAGTTCGCCGAAGGCTCGACCGTGACCTCCAGCCAGGTCGTGGCGATCATCGAGGAAGGCGCCGTGGCTGCTGCCCCGGCCCCGGCCGCTGAAGAGAAGAAGGCCGAGGCCGCTCCGGCCGCTGCCGCACCGGCCGCCGCCGCTGCTCCGGCCCCGGCTGCCAAGTCGGCCGCCGACACCCTGCCGCCGGGCGCCCGCTTCACTGCCATCACCGAAGGCGTGAACCCGGCCGACGTCGACGGCACCGGCCGTCGCGGCGCGGTGACCAAGGAAGACATCGTCAACTTCGCCCGCAACGGCGGCGCCGGCAAGGCCGGTGGCGCACGTCCGGAAGAGCGCGTGCCGATGACCCGCATCCGCAAGCGCATCGCCGAGCGCCTGATGGAGTCGAAGAACTCCACCGCCATGCTGACCACCTTCAACGAAGTCGACCTGTCCAAGGTCTCGGCTGCGCGCAAGGAACTGCAGGACGAGTTCGTCAAGGCACACGGCATCAAGCTGGGCTTCATGAGCTTCTTCGTGAAGGCCGCTGCCAATGCCCTGCAGCGCTTCCCGCTGGTCAACGCCTCGATCGACGGCGACGACATCATCTACCACGGCTACTCGGACATCTCGATCGCCGTGTCGACCGAGAAGGGCCTGGTCACGCCGGTGCTGCGCAACGTCGAGCGCATGTCGTTCGCCGACATCGAGAAGACCATCGCCGACTACGCCAAGAAGGCCCGTGACGGCAAGCTGAGCCTGGAAGAACTGCAGGGCGGCACCTTCACCGTGACCAACGGCGGCACCTTCGGTTCGCTGCTGTCGACCCCGATCATCAACCCGCCGCAGAGCGCCATCCTGGGCATGCATGCCATCAAGGAGCGTCCGATCGCCCAGAACGGCCAGGTCGTGATCGCGCCGATGATGTACCTGGCGCTGTCGTACGACCACCGCATCATCGACGGCAAGGACTCGGTGCAGTTCCTGGTGGACATCAAGAACCAGCTGGAAAACCCGGGCCGCATGCTGTTCGGCCTGTAAGACACCTCCCGCCCCTCCGCGCCCGCGCGGAGGGGTTCTGGTAATGCATCAAGGAATAATTCAATGGCTGAACAATTCGACGTCGTCGTCATCGGTGCCGGCCCGGCCGGTTACCACGCTGCCATCCGCGCGGCCCAGCTGGGCCTGAAGACCGCCTGCATCGACGCAGCGCTGGGCAAGGACGGCAAGCCGGCGCTGGGCGGCACCTGTCTGCGCGTGGGCTGCATCCCGTCCAAGGCGCTGCTGGATTCCTCGCGCCAGTTCTGGAACATGGGCCACATCTTTGGCGACCACGGCATCAGCTTCAAGGATGCCAAGATCGACGTCGAGGCGATGGTTGGCCGCAAGGACAAGATCGTCAAGCAGTTCACCGGCGGCATCGGCATGCTGTTCAAGGCCAACAAGGTCGCCGCCTACTACGGCTTCGGCGAACTGCAGCCGGGCAACGTGGTCAAGGTCACCCAGCATGACGGTTCCATCGTCGAGCTGAAGGGCACCAACGTCATCATCGCCGCCGGTTCGGATTCGATCGAACTGCCGTTCGCCAAGTTCGACGGCGAGACCATCGTCGACAACGTCGGCGGCCTGGACTTCACCGAAGTGCCGAACCGCCTGGCCGTGATCGGCGCCGGCGTGATCGGCCTGGAACTGGGCAGCGTGTGGAAGCGCCTGGGCGCTGAAGTCACCATCCTGGAAGCACTGCCGGAGTTCCTGGCCGTGGCCGACGCCGAAGTGGCCAAGACCGCTGCCAAGGAATTCAAGAAGCAGGGCCTGGACATCCGCCTCGGCGCCAAGGTCTCCAAGACCGAGATCACCGGCAAGGGCAAGAAGAAGGAAGTCGTTGTCACCTACACCGACAGCGAAGGCGAAAAGACCCTGACCGTGGACAAGCTGCTGGTGGCCGTTGGCCGTCGCGCCGCCACCAAGGGCCTGCTGGCCGAAGGCACCGGCGTCAAGATCAACGAGCGTGGCCAGATCGAAGTCGATGCGCATTGCCACACCGGCGTCAACGGCGTGTGGGCGGTCGGCGACTGCGTGCGCGGCCCGATGCTGGCACACAAGGGCTTCGAGGAAGGCATCGCGGTGGCTGAGCTGATCGCCGGCCTGCCGGGCCACGTCAACTTCGACACCATCCCGTGGGTCATCTACACCGAGCCGGAACTGGCATGGGTCGGCAAGACCGAAGCCCAGCTGAAGGCCGAAGGCATCCCGTACAAGGCCGGCAGCTTCCCGTTCGCCGCCAACGGCCGTGCCGTGGCGATGATCGAGCCGGCCGGCTTCGTGAAGATCCTGGCCCATGCCGAAACCGATCGCATCCTCGGCATGCACCTGGTCGGCGCCAACGTCTCCGAGCTGGTGCACGAAGGTGTGCTGACCATGGAGTTCAGCGGCTCGGCCGATGACCTGGCCCGCATCTGCCACGCCCACCCGTCGCTGTCGGAAGTGATCCACGACGCAGCAATGGCGGTCAGCAAGCGCGCCATCCACAAGGCGAACTGATCTGCATCCGGGTAGGTGCCGACCGTTGGTCGGCACGCGCCTGCAGACAAAAAACCCCGCCTCGGCGGGGTTTTTTGTTGCCCGCCCCCCTGCCGGGCAGATTGACGTCCGCACGCTCCGGCTCCCCGCCGGTAGCCGGTTCACGCTGATCCGGACGCACTGCCCGCAACGGCCGTGGCCAGCTCCCGCATGAAGACCTGCGTTGCACGCGATGCGCAACCCGCCGGCGAACAGACCAGGCCAAACAATCGACGGATGGCCGGCTTCACCGGCAGCACGCGCAGGCCGTGGAGATCGTCCGGCAATGTCGATTCCGGTACCAGCGAGACGCCCAGTCCCTCGCGCGCCAGCACGCACGCGCTGGCCCAGTCGCGCACGGTCACCCGTACGTCGCTCAGCTGTATACCAGCGTCCGCCATCAGGCGCTGACCGTTCACCGCACAACCCCCTGTTGCGAGGATGAACGGTTCGCCCGCCAGCTCGCTCAAGGCCACCCCGCTTTCGGTGGCGCGGCGCCCCAGCGGATGCGTCTGCGCGAGCACCGCCATCCACCCGTCGCTGCCCAGCATCAACGGCGCTCGATCTGCAGCGGGGTTCATCACCACGCCGGCGTCGACCGTGCCCGATTCGAGCCAGCGCTCGACCTCCTCGTCCGTACCCTCCACGATCACCACCTCGATGCCCGGGTGGCGGCGCTGGAAATCCCGCAGCAGCGCTGGCAGCACGCTGGAAACGAGTGACGGGAAGGTCGCCAGGCGGATGCGTGCACCACTGAACCCCTGGCTGTCATCGGCCAACGCACGGATCGCCTGCAGGCCGCCCAGCATGATGCGTGCGTGTTCGATCACCCGCTGCCCGAGCGCAGTGATCTCGACCTGACGCCGCTCGCGCACGAACACCGTAAACCCCAATGAGGACTCCAGCTGGGCCAGGGCCTGGCTGGCACCGGACTGGCTGATGCCAACCCGGTCAGCGCCGCGCGAGATGGTTCCCTCGTCGGCCACCGCAACCAGCAGGCGCCAGTGGGCAAGATTCATCATGACAGGCAGTAGCCCAGCTTATGGGAGAAAAATCGAAGATTGATTTTACCGGATACCGCTCGCACAGCAGACTGCCTCGCACCGGCTGACCCGGCCGTCCTTTCTCCCTCGAGACCCTCCATGAAGCTGTACTACGCGCCCTACACCTGCTCGCTGTCGCCCCATATCGTGCTACGTGAACTTGGCCTCCCCTTCGAGCTGGTCAAGGTCGACAACGCCAGCAAACAGACCGCCGATGGCCGCGATTTCCGCACCATCAACCGCAAAGTCTATGTCGCGGCGCTGGAGCTGGATGACGGGCAGGTGCTGACTGAAGGCCCAGCCATCGTCCAGTACCTGGCCGACCTGAAACCCGGATGCGCGCTGGCCCCACCCATCGGCAGCTGGGAGCGGGTACGACTGCAGGAATGGCTGAACTTCGTGACCAGCGAGATCCACGCCGGCTCGGCGCCGCTGTTCAACGCGGATCTGCCGGAAGCGGCCAAGGCCTTCTTCCGGCAGAAGCTGTTCAAGCGTTTCGACCTGCTGCAGGAGACGTTGGCAACGCAGGACTTCCTCATGGGGCCGGACTTCAGCGTCGCCGATGCCTATCTTTTCACGGTGCTGGGCTGGTGCCGCTTCTTCTCCATCGATCTGGCGGTGTGGCCGGCGCTGCCTGCCTATGCCCGCAGGATCAACGCACGACCGGCCGTGCAGGCGGCGCTACGCGCAGAGGCCGCGTGATGTGGAGCCGAGCACAGGCTCGGCGCTACACCTTTCCAGCCGGCTTCTTTGGTGGATCCTCACAGACCCGGTGCTGCACCACCGTCTCGCCGACCTTCCATTCCTTCGCGACCCTGCAGCGCTCCTTGGCTTTCTGCACGGAGACCGCTGCAGCGTTCGCCTCGTCAGCCGCAGCAGTCTGCTGGCGTTCCAACCACACCGAGGGTGGCGCTGGAGGTGTGGCCAGTGCCGGCCCCGCGAGCAATGCCAGCGCCACCAGCAGCACCGTCCTCATGCAGCCACCGCCCGGCCACCGAGCAGGCGCGCCGGCAGCATGAACAGCGCGCGCAGGAAGGCGAACAGGGCCGAGAAGGTGATGCCGACCAGGCGGAACGGCAGACTCAGCAGCCACACGAACGGCCAAGCGATCAGGGCGAGGATCGCCAGCGGCCAGCACAGCACGAACAGCAGGCACCACACACCGAGCGCGAACAAGGTCTTCATCACGGTCTCCTTGTGGCGGCACCCTGCCGCCTGCGGACACCTTGGCGCCCCGCCCTGGCCGCCCGCAAACGGTTTGCGACGAAACCCGGGCTGGGGGCGATGAAACCGATTGTGGGGAAACCGGAGATTCAGGAGATTGCCGGCCAGCGGCCGGCACTACCGCAGGGATTTACACCGGGACCGCGCCCGGGCGGCCGTGGGTCACCTGGAAACGCGCCGCGGTGCGCACCGCAGCGTCCGTACGCAGCACACTGTCGGTGAAGCGCAGTTCCGCATCCACGGTCTGCCGGTTCAGCTGCAGCTTCCACCAGCCACGGCGGTCGCCGTCGAAATAGCGGATATGCGGGTTCTGCGGAATCGACGGCCCGTAGTACGGCCCGTATGGCGTGTCGTCGCCGCCACTGCTGATCGCCGGAGCGATGAATTCGGTGGCTACGACCGGCGCACTGGCCGCGTCGAAATCCAACTTCAGGTCGTTGACGAAGGTGGAATGCCAGTCGCCGCCCAGCACGATGGCATTGCCCTGCCCGCCTGCCTGCATCGCCTGCAGCAGCCGGTTACGTGCGGCGGGATAGCCATCCCAGGCGTCATTCCAGAAGCGCTCGCGTGGCGTGCCACCGTCCAGCCGCAGCTGCGCCATCAGCAACTGCTGCACCACCACGTTCCAGCGCGTGCCCTGCGCGGCCGCCATCGACTGCGCGAACCACGCCTCCTGGCCCGTGCCGAGCATGCTCATGCGCGGGTCCAGTGCAGCATCACAGCGTGGCGACTCGCCCACGCCACAGGGATTGGCCGGGCGGAACTGGCGGCAATCTAGCAGGGTCAGCTGTGCCAGATCGCCGTAACGCAGGCGCCGATGCACGCGCAGGCCGCCGTTGCCCGCAGGTGTGCTGCGCATCGGCAGATGCTCGTAGAACGCGCGGTAGGCGGCGGCGCGGCGGATGATGAAGTCCTCCGTTGATACGCCGGGTTTTTCCGGGTGGATGCCGGAGTAATCATTCTGTACTTCATGGTCATCCCAGATCACCGCGAACGCGTGTGCGGCATGCGCGGCCTGCAGATCCGGATCGAGCTTGTACAGCGCGTACTGGTCACGGTAGCGCTCCAGGCTGACGGTCTCGCCACTGAAGCGTTGCGCATCCAGCGCACGACCACGCGCGTTCTGCAGCGGGCTGTATTCGTACAGGTAGTCCCCGGCATGCAGCACCAGGTCGACATCGCTCTGCGCGATATCGCGCAGGACCGGGTAGTAGCCGCTGTTCCAGGCCTGGCAGGTGCACAGGGCCAACCGAAGCTGCTGCAGTTGCGTGTCCAGCGGCGGCGCGGTGCGGAAGTGGCCGACCGCGCTTTCCTCATCGCCGTCGCAGGCGAAACGGTAGTAGTAGTCGCGGCCTGGGCGCAGGCCGTTGACCTCCACGTGCACCGAATGCGCCAGCTCGGGCACCGCGGCCGCAGTCCCCCGCTGCACCAGCCGGCGCATGCCCGGGTCCTCGGCCACGAACCAGCGCACCGGCACCGCCCGCGACGGCATGCCGCCGCCATTGAGCGGGTCCGGTGCCAGCCGCGTCCACAATACGGCCCCCTGTGGATCCGGATCACCGGCGCCGACACCGAGGGTGAACGGATCGCGCCCCAGCCGCGGCCGTGGGCCGGCCGTGGCCAGCCCCGGCATCGCCGCCAGCGCGATCGCCGCCCCCGTGCCCTGCCACGCCATGCGCAGCAGGCGACGACGGCTTTCCGGATCGACAGGCCCGCGCATCAGAAGCGCACGGTAGCGGTGGCCATCACCTGGCGCGGCGCGCCGACCTGCATGGTCGCCAGGCTGCGGGTCGGGTCAGCGGCGTAGGTGCCATTGGTGTTGATCGAGGACAGGTAGCGCTTGTCGGTCAGGTTGGTCAGGTTCAGCGCTACGGTCAGGTTCTGCGCCGGGCCGAGCTTGCCGAAGTCATAGGCCGCCGAGGCGTTGACCAGCCAGTAGCTCGGCACCGACACATCGTTGGTATAGGTCACGTAGCGCTTGCCGACATGGTTGGCGGCCAGGCGCAGGTCCCACGGGCCCGGGGTCCACGCCAGGGTGCTGGCGAACATCCATTCCGGGGTGTCGACGGTCGTCTTGCCGCGGGTCGGCACCACGCCGTTGTTCACGTAGTCGTTGTCGTAGGTGCTGTCATTCCAGGACAGCGCATTGGACCAGGTCAGGTCCTGCATCGGCTTCAGCTGCAGGGTCGCCTCGGCGCCGCGGCTGGTCACAGAACCGACGTTGGAGAACAGTGCCGGGCAACCGAGGATGCCCACGCACTGCGCGATGGCCAGCAGGCGGTTGTCGAACTTGACGTCGTACACCGCCACCGAGGCTTCATAGCCGCGGCCGTAGCCACGCCAACCCAGCTCGATGGTGCGCGACTGTTCCGGCTTCAGGTTCTTCGCGCTGGCATCGAAGGCGGCCTGCGGCACATTGAACGGGCTACCCACGCCCAGCGCATAGGCGGCGACGTTTTTGGCGAACGAACCGAAGATCTCGTTGCCTTCGTTGAGCTTGAAGTTGAAGCCGGCCTGCGGCAGCAGGCCCTTCTTCGAGGTCAGGCTGCTGTTGTTGGCATAGCTGCCCAGCGGCGTGCGCACGCTGGTACGGGTGTGCGGCGACTTCGCACCGATGTCGATGGTCAGGCGATCATCGAACAGGCGGAAGCGGTCCTGCACGTAGAACTGGCGGGTGATGGTGGTGTAGCGCTGGTGCCACACGCGCTGGTCCGGGTTGCGCAGGAAGAAGTCGTCGGTGATCGGGCCGTCGATGTAGTAGAAGTTGCGCTGCACGCTGTGGCCGTTGTCCTCGTACCAGAGGCCCGCTTCCAGTTCGTGGCCACCGACGTTCCAGGTGAACGCCGAGGTCACGCCGGTACGGTCGATCGCGTACTCGGTGGTGCGGATCGAGATCGGAATCTCGCGGCTGGTGCCCGGGTTGGACGGATTGGACGGGCTGAACCAGTGGCCCTGGCCACGGTTGCTGTGGTTGTAGACATTGACCTTCAAGCGCATCGACTCGTTCAGGCCGAAATCGCCGGCAATGCTGGACAGGTCATCATTGCGCAGGCCGTGGCCGGAGTAGTACGCATCCCACGGGCTGTTGACGCCGCCGCTGAATTTGCCGCGTGCGGCGGCGACGGCGCGATCCCAGTCCGGCGCGTAGTTGTCCCAGTCCCAGCCGAGGCGATCGATCATTTCCAGCGACAGATCCTGGTAATCGGCCTCGACCCGGCGCGAGGCGTTGAACAGCGCGGTGATCCTGCTGTCCGTTCCGAAGTTGTAGGTGGCCTTGCCGTTGAACTGCTTCAGCTCCTGCGAGCCCTTGCCCTTCCACTTGTCACCTTCCGAATACACGCCGGACAGGTAGGCGGCAAAGCCCTGGTGCTCGCCGGTATCGAGGCGTGCATAGCTGCGGCGTGCGCTGTCACTACCAAAGCTCTGTGCCAGCACGACCCCATACTCGGTGGACGGATCGATCGAGTAGAACTGGAACACGCCGCCGAGGTTGCTGGTGGACGGCGTACCCAGTGCGCCTATGCCGGTGGAGACCTCCGCACCGCCCAGGTTCTCGCTGATCACCGCGCGGCTGATATGCAGGCCGTTGCTGTTGCCATAGGCCATGTTGCCCAGCGGGATGCCATCAAGGGTGTAGCCCAGGCGGTTCTGGTTGAAGCCACGCAGGCTGATGGTGGTGGACCATTCGTAGGCGCCGGTGGCATCGGCCGATTCGAAATGCAC
Organism: Stenotrophomonas sp. SMYL86; assembly: GCF_036320025.1. Taxonomy (NCBI): domain Bacteria; kingdom Pseudomonadati; phylum Pseudomonadota; class Gammaproteobacteria; order Lysobacterales; family Lysobacteraceae; genus Stenotrophomonas; species Stenotrophomonas sp. SMYL86. Next base: position 137,986 of record NZ_JAWIRU010000002.1, on the reverse strand, counting down.
GCCCGGCTTGGTCGCAAGCAGCTTCAGCGGATTGGCACCCGGCGGCAGCACCTTCATGTCCTCGGCGGTCACGCGCTGCACCTGGCGCGCTTCACCGCGGCCGATCACCGAGACCGAGTCAAGGGTGGTGGCCGACTGTGCGTCGGTGGCGGGGGCGGTTTCAGCGACAGCCAGCGACGGCAGCGAAGCACAGACCAGCAGGGCCAGCAGATTGCGGCGGAGCGGAGCGTGGGACGGCATGGGGGCGGATTCCTTGGGCACGCTGGACGCCGAAGGGCGGCGTCGAAGGGCAGCAGCGGCGGAATCGTAAAAGCGTCGCGTTACATGTCATTTACACGCCACATACGGACGTTTGGCGTTTCGAATGGTTTGCCGGCCGTGGGGTGGTTGCCGGCCAGCGGCCGGCACTACGGTTATTCGAATGAACCGACCGAGTCGTGGGCCAGGTTGTCGAAGCGGGTGTACTCGCCGAAGAACTTCAGCTTGCACGACCCGGTCGGGCCGCCACGGTGCTTGCCGATGATGATCTCGGCCAGGCCCTTGTCCGGCGAATTTTCCTTGTTGTAGTAATCATCGCGGTAGATGAAGACGATCATGTCCGCATCCTGCTCGATTGCGCCCGATTCGCGAAGATCGGCCATCACCGGGCGCTTGTCGGTACGCGTTTCCAGCGAGCGGTTGAGCTGCGACAGCGCGATCACCGGCACGTGCAGTTCCTTGGCCAGGCCCTTCAGCGAACGCGAGATCTCCGAGATTTCGGTCGCGCGGTTTTCGCTGTTGCCCGGCACGCTCATCAGCTGCAGGTAGTCGATCACCACCAGGCCCAGATCATGCTCGCGCTTGAGGCGGCGGCACTTGGAACGCAGCACTTCCGGCGACACGCCAGGCGTGTCGTCGATGAAGATCTTGGTTTCCTTCAGCATCTTGATCGCGCTGGTGACACGGCTCCAGTCCTCGTCTTCCAGCTGGCCGGTACGCAGGCGCTGTGCGTTGATGCGGCCGTTGGAGGAAATCAGGCGCATCGCCAGCTGCGATGCCGACATTTCCATCGAGAACACCGCCACGCCCTTCTTCGACTTGATCGCCGCGTACTCGGCGATGTTCAGTGCGAAGGTGGTCTTGCCCATGGCCGGGCGCGCGGCAAGGATGATCAGATCGGTCGGCTGCAGGCCGGAGGTCATCGCATCGAAATCGTTGTAGCCGGTCGGCAGGCCGGTGATGTTGCCGCCGTTCTCGAAGCGGCTGCGCAGCTCTTCGAAGGCATCCTTCAATGCACCGGGCATCGCCACGAAATCGGTACGGCCGCGTGCGCCCTGTTCGGCGATGGCGAACACGCTCTTTTCCGCCGAGGCCAGCAGCTCGCTGCTCTCGCGTCCCTCGGGCTGGAAACCGTCGTTGACGATGTCGGTACCCACCTGGATCAGCTGCCGCAGCACCGCCTTGTCACGCACGATCTCGGCGTAGGCCACGATGTTGGCCGCCGACGGGGTGGTACTGGCCAGTTCGATCAGGTAGGCACCATCGCCCACCAGTTCCATCTTGCCCTGCGATTCGAACCACTCGCCCAGGGTCACCGCATCGAACGGCCGCTCGCGCTCGGACAGCTCACGGATCGCGCGATAGATCATCTGGTGGTCGCGGCGGTAGAAATCGCCTTCGGTCAGCTGGTCATTGACCCGGTCATAGGCCTCAGGGGCCAGCATCAGGCCACCCAGCACCGCCTGCTCGGCTTCCACCGAATGAGGCGGTACCCGCAACTGGTCGATGCGCGACTCGTCGCGATCGCGATCGCGATCGAAGCCATCACCGCGCTCTCTGCGGTTGGAACGGAAGCCGGGGCGAGCGGACATGCTGCGGTGTTTCCTGCGAAAGTGGGCCGGACGAGTGTAGGCATGCGCCGACCCCGGCGGCCATGGACAAGCCTGTGGATAAGCCGTGGAGAAACGGGGGATATCCGCCGGTGCCTGGCCAGACTGGCGTGGGAGCGTCGCACTGCCTGCGACGGGCGCCATTGCGGCACCCGAGCGGACATTATCGCAGATGGGGCTGGCAACCGCTGGCGTCAATCGCCCTTGACGTGAACCGCGATCAGCGCCAGGAACCGGTCCACGTAGCCCTGCAGGAATTTCTGCGTGCCTTCATTGTGGACCGTGCCATCGGCATCGATCAGGCCGTCCTTGAAATGAATGAACGCCTCGGGCTGGCCGAGCACGTGCATGTCCAGGAAGGCCAGGCTGTTGCGGAGGTGCTGCTGGGCCACGGCGGTGCCGATCTGGCCGATGGAGGCGCCGATCACCGCCGCCGGTTTGCCGGCAAACGCGCTGTCACCGTACGGGCGCGAGCCGATATCGATGGCGTTCTTCAGCACGCCCGGCACCGACCGGTTGTATTCCGGGGTCACGAACAGCACCGCATCGGCGGCACGGACCTGGTCCTTCAGCCGGGTACCCTGCGCCGGATAGTGGCCATCGAAGTCCTGGTCGTACAGCGGCAGATCACCGATCTGCACGTACTGGAAGCGCGCACGGTCGCCGGCAATCTTCTCCAGCGCATGGGCCAGTTTGCGGTTGCAGGAATCCTTGCGCAGGCTGCCGACGAACACGGCGATGGTGGGGACGGACATCGGGACATACTCCTCACGGTGCGGGAGGCCCAGCCTAGTCGCCGGGCCCTTGCATGCCGGTGAAGATCAGCCGCCGGTCACGCCCGCGCGCACCTGCCGCCAATGCGCCTGCCAGGCCTGGAACATCAGCACGTTCCACAGATGGGTATGCCACTTGCGTTGGCCGCCGAGGAACTGCTGCCACAGCGGCTGTACCGCGGCCGCCGACAGCACGCCCTCCTGCTCCAGCCGCGCGGGCTGCAGCAGGTCTTCGGCCCACGGCCGCAGGTCGCCCTTCAGCCAGTCACTGACCGGCGCGCCGAAACCACGCTTGGGCCGGTGCACCATCGACTGCGGTACATAGCGGCCCAGCACGCGCTTGAGCAGCACCTTGCTGGTGGTTTCACTGCGCTTGAAGCCCAGCGGCAGCGACCAGGCGAACTCGGCCACGCGAGAATCCAACAGCGGTGCGCGGGCTTCCAGGCTGACCGCCATCGAGGTGCGGTCGACCTTGCACAGCAGGTCATCCGGCAGGTAGGTCACGTAATCGGCCAGCATCATCGCATCGGCCGGTGTGCCGGCACCGTGCAACGGGTCGGCCAGGTCGTAGAAGCTGCCCGCGGCCTGCGCCCCGGGCACTGCCGCCGCCGGGTCGCGCCAGCGCGAGATGCGGTTGCGGTACACGTCACCGATGCCACGCGCACCGGACTCGGCCAGCAGCGCGGCCAGGCCGCCGGTACGCGAGGCCTCGCCCTGCTGCTGGGAGCGCGCGCCCATCCAGCGCCGCAGCGGCCCCGGCACACGGCCCAGCATCTGCCAGTTGCGCAGCGCGCGTACATAGCGGGTATAGCCGAAGAACAGCTCGTCGCCACCATCGCCGGACAGCGCCACGGTCACGCCCTGCCGCGCCAGGCGGGCGACCAGCGCGGTCGGCACCTGCGAGGCATCGGCGAAGGGTTCGTCGAACATCGCCGGCAACTGCGGCACCACCGCCAACGCATCGGCACCGCTGACGTAGAGTTCAGTGTGATCGCAGCCCAGATGCGCGGCCAGTTCCTTGGCCAGCGGCGCCTCGTCGTGGCCCGAACCGGTGAACCCGATACTGAAGCTGTGCACCGGCTGGCCACTTTGTGCCTGCATCAGCGCGGCCACCAGCGACGAATCGGTGCCGCCGGACAGGAACACGCCCACCGGCACGTCGGCCACCATGCGCAGCGCCACCGCGTCACGCAGCAGCCCGTCCAGCTGCTCCTCGGCTTCCTCGATGCGGCCCTGGTACGGCGCAGCCAGCGCCGCCTGCATGCGCGCACGCGCATCCCAGTACGGGCGCTGCGCCTGTTCCGGCCGGTGCGCTGCCGCACCCGCCGCCACGGCTTCCGCATCCAGGCGCAGCACGCGGCCCGGCATCAATTTGTAGCAGCGCTGGTGGATGCTGTGCGGCGCCGGAATGTAATCCAGCCGCAGCAGCAGCGTCAGGGCGTCACGGTCGATGTCGTTGTCGAAGGCCGGGTGCTGCCACAGCGCCTTCAGTTCCGAACCGAACACCAGCGTGTCGCCGGCCCAGCCGTAGTACAGCGGCTTCTTGCCGACACGGTCGCGGGCCAGCCACAGGCACTGCTCCTGGCGGTCCCACAGCGCAATGGCGAACATGCCGTTGCAGCGCTGCAGGGTGTCTTCCATGCCCCATTGCAGAATCGCTGCCAGCAGCACCTCGGTGTCGGAGTGGCCACGGAAAACATGCCCCAGCGGCTCCAGTTCGGCACGAAGGGCGGCGAAGTTGTAGACCTCGCCGTTGTAAGCCATCACGTAGCGACCATCGGACGAGGCCATCGGCTGGTGGCCCAGCGGCGACAGGTCGAGAATGCTCAGCCGACGGTGCGCCAGCGCGATGCCGGCCCCGGCATCGACCCAGCTGCCGCCATCATCCGGCCCGCGGTGGTGCAGCGCCTCGCCCATGGCCAGGACCTGCGCCTGCAGCACCTCGGCCGACGCCACCGGCGCCGGCAACAACATTCCCGCCAATCCACACATGCATCAAGGTTCCTGCGCCAGTTCAAGGGCGGCGCCAATCACCGCATTGTCGCTTGGAAGCCCGAACATTGCTGCCCCCGCCAGCGGCGTATAGGTATCGGCACCGCAGACCCGGCGCAATGGCAGGTGGCCGAAACCGGCCTCGACCAGGGCGGTGACCACGCCCTCGCCCACCCCGCCACTGTGGCGGCCCTCGTCCAGCACCAGCACGCGCCGGGCGCTGGCGGCTTGCGCGGCGATGAAACCGGCATCCAGCGGCACCAGCCAGCGCAGGTCGACCACCCGCACCTGCCAGCCCAGCTGCTGCTCGATTGCCCGCGCCGCGCGCAGCGCCATCGGCACGCCGTTGCCATAGGTGTAGACCACCAGGTCGCCTGCCTCCGGCGCATAGACCCGCCCTTCGCCCGGCACCAGCGCCTGGCCCTGGGCGGGGTAGTCGAACAGCCACTGGCCATCGCCCGGCGCATGCAGGTCCTTGCTCATGTACAGCGCGATCGGCTCCAGGAACACCGCCACCCGCCCGTCCACCCGCGCCAGCGCGACCAACGTGCGCAGCATCATCACCGCATCATCGCCGCGCGACGGGCAACCGACCACCAGGCCGGGAATGTCGCGCAGCGCGGTGATCGAATTGTCGTTGTGGAAGTGGCCACCGAAGCCTTTCTGGTAGCCCAGCCCGGCCACCCGAACCAGCATCGGGTTGCGGTACTGGTCATTGGAGAAGAACTGCAGCGAGCACGCTTCGCCGCGCACCTGGTCGATGGCGTTGTGCAGGTAGGCCAGGTACTGGATCTCCGGGATCGGCAGCATGCCCATGTTGGCCAGGCCCTGCGCCATGCCCAGGATCATGGTCTCGTCCAGCAGGGTGTTGAACACCCGGCGTGGGCCGAAGCGGCGCAGCAGGTCCTTGGTGACGGTGTAGACACCGCCCTTCTGCGCCACATCCTCACCGAACAGCAGGCTCTGCGGATACTTGGCCAGCAGTTCCTGCAGCCCATGGTTGATCTGGATGGCGAGGTGCCGTGGTGGCTGCCGCTCGGGCAGGGCCTCCGCACCGCCATACAGCGCTTCGCGCGCATCGGCGGGCACCTCGCGCCGCGCTTCGGCCTGCACCGCCGCCGGCGTGTACGGCGCCAGCGGCGCCATCACCTCCTGCAGTGACTGCAGCGTCGGGCGGCCTTCGGCATCCGCCGCCGCGGCCATGCAGCGCGCGCGCATCGTCTCGTAGGCCACTTCGATGGCAGCCGCATCCATCCAGCCCGACTCCATCGCGATCTGCGCCGAGCGCAGCAGCGGATCCTGCGCCTCGGCCGCGCACAGCTCCGGCAGCGCGCGCCATTCCACCTCGAAGTCGGTGCCGGCGTGGCCCATCAGGCGGGTGGTGCGCAGATGCAGGAAGGTGGGCCGCCGCGTGCGCCGGCAGTGCTCCACCGCCGCCTGCACCTGGGCGTGCCCAGTGGCCAGGTCGAGACCATCAGCGAAGAAATAGTCGAGCCCCGGCTGGCGGCTGAAGCGCTCGGCAATCCAGCCTTCCGGCGTCTTCACTGAAATGCCCAGCCCGTTGTCCTCGCAGACGAACAGGATCGGCGCCGGCAGCTTCTGGTAGGCCGACCACATCGCGGTGTTGAACGCGGTCTGCGCGGTGGCATGGTTGGCCGAGGCGTCGCCGAACGAGCACAGCACGATGCTGTCGGCCGGGATCGGCAACGGCTGCCCCAGGCGCTTGCCGCTCTCGATGGCCAGTGCGGTGCCCAGCGCTTTCGGCAGGTGCGACGCGATGGTCGAGGTCTGCGGCAGCACCCACAACGGTTTGCTGCCCCACACCTTGTGGCGGCCCCCGCTGGCCGGGTCATCGGCGCTGGCGGCGAAAGACAGCGCGGCATCGCGCAGCGGATCGATGCCCGGCACCTGGCGCGAACGCTCGGCCATGAAGGCACCGGAGCGATAGTGCAGAAAGGCTGGATCGGTATGCCGGCAGGCCCGCGCCAACAGCGCGTTGCCTTCGTGGCCGGAGGAACCGATGGTGTAGAAGACCTTGTTCTGCACGCGCAGCACGCGTGCCATCAGGTCCAGCTGGCGGCTGGCCAGCTGCGAATCGAACAGCTCGCCAAACGCGGCGGCAGTGAGCGTGCTGCCCGGCAGGATCGGCGCATCCGGTGCCGGGCGCGGACGCGGGGTGCCGCGCCAGCCACGTACCGCATCGAGGAAGTTGACGTCGCACACTTCGGCGCGGTTGAGCACGCGCATGCGTGCGGGAATCGGATCTGGAACCACAGCGAACATCGAACACCCTCCGTGTCGTTGTTGCATTCCGCCCGGCGCTGGCCAGACGCTACCCTGTGGGGGTCACCCTGGTGAGAGTCACGCAGCCTCGAAGCGAGCACGCACCTCGGCGGTCACCGCCGGCATCGGCAGGAAGCGCGGTTGTTCACGCACGCGCTGCAGCCAGCCACGCACTTCCGGGAATGGCTCCAGGCTGATACCGCCCTCTGCCGCCACGTCGGTATAGGCAAACAGCGCGATATCGGCGACGCCATATCCGTTGCCGGTGAACCATTGCGCCTGGCGCAGGTGCTGCTCCATCACCGCCAGCGCGGTGGCGGCGCGCTCGTGCAGGCGCGGCAGTTCGGCGCGGCGCGGTGAATCAGCGGGGGTCCAGCCACGGATGAAGCGCGCCACCGCCACGCACGGCTCGTGCGTGTACTGCTCGAAGAACATCCAGCTCAACGCCTGCGCGCGCTCCCAGCCATCGGTGGGCAGGTACGGCGTGCCCTCGGCCAGCCAGAACAGGATCGCGTTGGATTCGGTCAGCACGCGGCCATCGTCGCGGACGATCAGCGGCACCTTGGCATTCGGATTCAACGCCAGGAATTCGGGGGTGTGGGTCTGGCCATGGGCACTGTCCACCTCCACCCAGCGGTAGCGGCTGCCGAGCTGCTCCAGCAGCAGGCGCACCTTGTGGCAATTACCCGAGACCGACATGCCATGCACCGTCAACGGGACGCGCTCTTCCACCATCGCCTGCTCCATCGGATCCGGCCGGCGGCCAGCTGCGTGCAGTCTGGCAAGCGCGCCGATGAATGCCAAGCGCGGGTGCAGCATGGCAACCCGGTAGTGGGGGGCGGCGGGGGGGGGCCCCGCCCCCCGGGGCCCCCGGCCGGCGGGCCGCCAGGCCCCGGGGGCC
>NZ_JAWIRU010000002.1:104466-130159 GCF_036320025.1 Stenotrophomonas sp. SMYL86 | reverse complement strand
GCGTGTGGGCCCCCCCGCGCCCCCCCCCCCGCCCCCCCCCCCCCCCCGGGGGCCCCCCCCCCCGCCCCCGGCACTACCGGGCAAGGCTCAGCGCGCGCGCTGCCGCCACTGCTCGCGCGACTGGCCCCAGATCTGCATCGGCTTGTCGTTGTACGGCGGCGGCAGTTCCCCCATCCGCAGCAGCGTGCTGCCGAGCTTGCGCGCGACCGCCCGCGAGTTGTCGTTGTTTTCGGCAATGGTGTGGATCACTTCGTCCCAGCCCAGCATGTCGAACGCCCAATCGATTGCTGCGACCGCCGCTTCCGGCGCATAGCCCCGGCCCCAGCTGGCATGACGGATGCCCCAGCCGACCTCGGTACCGGGCCAGTCCTGCGGTTGCCAGGGCCCCATCCGCCCGATCCAGTCACCGCTGGATTTCTCGATCACGCTGAACATCGAGAAGCCAAACAGCTGCCAAGCGCCAGCCAGGCTGCAGAAGCCACGCCAGGCCACCGAAGGCGGCTGCACGCCACCGAGGGTGCGCATCGTTTCCTCATCGGCGCAGAACGCCAGATACGGTTCGTAGTCCTCGCGCAGCAGCGGGCGCAGGATCAGGCGCTCGGTTTCGATGCGCAGGTCGAAGATGCTCATGCCGGCTCCATGTCGAAGGAAGCGTCCATGATGGTGGATTCACGCCCCGCGCGGATGAATTTCGCCGGCTGCAACGAAACGGGCCGGCATAAGCCGGCCCGTCAGGTACTGCATGCTGCGTCTGGATTACTGGCGCGTGCTGGCCGCCGTGGCACCGGCAGCAGCGGTCTGCGTGACCAGCTGGCCGTCGACCACCGGCAGGCGATCGCTGGCCGGCTTGTTGTCCATGCGCACCGTCTTCTCGGCGCCGTCATAGCGGTAGGTCACGTTGTACCCCTTCACCACGTCGTTGGTACCCATGGCAATGCGGTTGCCCGGCTTGCTGGCCATGCGCATGGTGCCGGTGGTGCCGTCCTCGTTGCGGTAGGTCACGTTGTAGCCGGTGACGCGGCTCGACTCGGAGGTCGCGGTCTCGGTGTGGCACTGGCGCTCGGTGCGGTTGACCACGCGGCCACCCACATGGCGCTTGTCGATCTGGTTGCCGATGAAGCCACCGGCCACCGCGCCGGCCGCAGTGGCGGCCTTCTTGCCATTGCCGCCGCCGACCTGGTTGCCCAGCAGGCCACCCACCACAGCACCGACCACGGTGCCGCCGACGTTGCCGTCACGTTCCGGCAGGCGCTCCTGCACCGTCACGTCCTGGCAGACTTCATGCGGGGTCTGGGTGGTGGAGGTCTCACGCACCGCGTCGGTGCCGATCACGGTGGCGTAGGCCTTCTGCTTCTCGGTGATCGGGTCGACCTTCAGCACATCGGCATATTCCAGCCCACGCGGTGCGGTCGGGTCGAGAGTGTCACCACGCGCGCCATCGTCGGTGGCGTTGCCATCGACCAGGCGCGATTCACCATTGGGGGTTCCGGCGCTGATGGAATCGGGCGATTTGTCACCACTCTTCATGAAGGCGGCAGTGGCGATGCCACCGACCAGCAGCGCGCCCGCTGCGACCAGGACAGTTGTAGTTGTGCTTTTCATGACCTGCTCCTTGCGGACCATCCGCAACGTTCTCGAATCAGATTGCAGCATGCGCTGCCTGAACGGAATCTCCACATTTCCTGCTCATTCCCGTAACCCATTCAGCATCGGGAAATGCTGGGCCCGTGGTAGCGTTTGCATATTCCCCAAGAGGACCCCCGCCATGGCCAACCCGATGCTGCTGCCGGTACTGCAATGGGCGCGCCGGCTGCGCTACCCCACCCTGTTCAAGCTCACCGCGGGCCTGTTCGCGCTTACCCTGTTCATCCCGGACCCGATTCCGTTCGTCGATGAGCTGGTGCTCGGCTTCGGCACCCTGCTGCTGGCCAACTGGAAGCGCCGCAACACCACCACGCCTCCGCCGCTGGAGCAGCATTGAGCCTGCTGGTCGACAGCCACTGCCATCTGGACGCCAGCGAGTTCGACCGCGACCGCGCCGCGGTGGTCGAGCGTGCGCAGGCCGCTGGCGTGCACCAGCAGGTGGTGCCGGCGGTGACCGCAGCCAGCTGGCCGAAGCTGCGCGAGGTCTGCCAGCAGGCGCCGGGGCTGTACCCAGCCTACGGCCTGCATCCGATGTTCCTGGCCGAGCACCAGCCTGGACACCTGCCGCTGCTGCGCGAGTGGATCGAACGCGAACGCCCCTGCGCGATCGGCGAATGTGGTCTGGACTTTTTCGTTGAAGGCCTGGATGCCGAGGCGCAACAGGCATATTTCATCGGTCAGCTGGAACTGGCCCGTGAGTTCGAGCTGCCGGTGATCGTGCATGCACGGCGCGCGGTGGATGCGGTGATCGCCGCGATCCGTCGCGTCGGCGGCCTGCGCGGCGTGGTGCACAGCTTTTCCGGCAGTCCAGAACAGGCAGCGCAACTGCACAGGCAGGGCTTCCTGCTCGGGCTCGGCGGCCCGTTGACCTACGAACGCGCGCAACGCCTGCAGCGGCTGGTGCGCGAGATGCCGCTGGAACAGCTGCTGCTGGAGACCGACGCTCCGGACCAGCCTGACGCCGGCATCCGCGGCCAGCGCAACGAACCGGCACGGCTGGCGATCATCGCCCGCCACGTGGCGGCGCTACGCGGGATGGAGCTGGACGCGGTGGCCCAGGCCACGACGGAGAACGCGCGGCGGCTGTTCTCGCTGCCCGCTATGCAACGGTAGGTGCCGGCCGCTGGCCGGCATCTGCGCTGATTCAATCATTCCGGGTTGCCGGCCAGCGGCCGGCACTGCCATCACGCGTCAGCGTGATCCTCGACCACTTCGGCCTTCACCTTCTTCGGCTCCAGCAGCATTTCAAGCGCCTTGCCGACCGCCGCGAACGCGAACGCACCGGTGATGTGGGTCGCCGCACCCAGGCCCGCGCCGCAGTCCAGCTTCAATGCCGCATCAGCGCCCAGGTTCGGGCGGATGCCACAGACGCTGCCATCGGCCTGCGGGTACTTCACATTCTCCAGCGAATACACCGCCGGCACGCCGAAGTAGCGCTTGGCATTCTTCGGAAAGTTGAACTCGCTGCGCAGCTTCTTGCGGATCAACGCCAGCATGGCGTCGTGCTCGGTGCGCGAGACATCGCGGATGCGCACCAGGGTGGGATCGGTGCGGCCACCGGCGGCACCCACGGTCAGCAGCGGCAGCTTGCGGCGGCGGCACCAGGCAATCGTCTCGACCTTGACCCGGAAGCTGTCGCAGGCATCGATCACCAGATCAAAGCCACGGTCCAGCAGTTCGGCCATGTTCGACACCGTCAGGAACGCCTGTACGGCATCGACCGCGATGTCCGGGTTGATCGCGCGGCAGCGTTCGGCCATCGCCTCGGCTTTGTTGCGGCCGTAGTTGCCTTCCATCGCCGGCAGTTGCCGGTTGGTGTTGGACACGCAGATGTCATCGGCATCGATCAGGGTCAGGTGACCGACCGCCGAACGGGCCAATGCCTCCACCACCCACGAGCCAACGCCACCCATGCCCACCACCGCCACGCGGCTGCCCTGCAGGCGCTCGAGTGCGCCCACGCCATACAGCCGTTCGATGCCGGCGAAGCGTTGTTTGACCTGTTCATTCATCCCGCTATTTTAACGTGCAGGCGCCGGCACCCGCAGTACGTCGGCATCGAACCCACCGTTGCACGTCCGGAGAGCCCGCCATGAACGCCAGCCCGCCCCGCCGCCCGTCCACCGCCTACCGCTATCTGTTCGTGCTCGGCCTGGGCCTGTTGATCGGCCTGATCGCCACGGTGATGGTCGGCCGCGCCCTGCAGGCCCGCCGCGATCCGTTCCCGGACAGCCTGATGCAGGTGATGCAACGGCAATCACAGCTGCTGCAGCAGGCCCAGCAGCAGAACCGCTGCAGCCTGGCCGACAGCGTGCCGCGGTTGCAGGCGATGCGCCTGCTGTCCAACGACCTGGACCTGGCCTTTCCCGGGCTGAAGGACAGCGCGCAGTTCCAGCAACATGCCAGCCAGCTGCGCGGCAACCTCAACGCCGCTCTGGCTGCGCCGCCCAGCGACTGCACGGCCCTGGCCCGGGTGGTGGAAACGGTGCAGGCCGACTGCCGCGCCTGCCACCAGGACTTCCGCTGAGCCGCATTCATCCTGCAGCCGGACAAGGCCTGCGCGGTTGGCGCCTTGTTCACGTTCAAAAGGGGACGATTCGTCCACCCTGCTGCATGACGCAGTACCACCCCAGACACCCGCCTTCACGGCCAGGAGACGCCCCATGAAGATCCAGCTCATCGCCGCCAGCGCCATCGCTACCCTTGCCCTGGCTGGCTGTGCCACCTCGCCCGGCTACGGCGGTGGTGGTTACAACAACGGCTACAACAATGGCGGCTACGGCAACAATGGTGGCTACAACCAGGGCCGCTGCGCCGACTGCGGCATCGTGACCCGCATCAACACCGTGCAGTCCGGCCGTACCGCGCCCAGCGCGACCGGCGCGATCCTGGGCGGCATCGTCGGCGCCGTGGCCGGCCACGAGATCTCCGACCACACCGGCGGCAGCCGTGGCAACAAGAACATCGCCGCCGCCGCAGGCGCGGTCGGTGGCGCACTGGCCGGCAACCAGATCCAGAAGAACGTGACCAGCGATACCTACGACATCAGCGTGCGCATGGACGATGGCCGCACCATCGTGGTCAACCAGCGCGACCTCGGCGGCATCCGCGAGAACACCTACGTGCGCGTGGTCAACGGCAAGGTCATCCTGCGCTGACCTGCGTCGGGCCGATGGCAAAGAAAAGGCCCGCTTGCGCGGGCCTTTTCATTTGACGGTATGCAGCGCGATCAGGTCGGCTGAACGGCGTCGGCCTGCAGGCCCTTCTGGCCCTGCACGACGGTGAAGGTGACCTTCTGGCCTTCCTTCAGGCTCTTGAAGCCCTGGGTCTGGATGGCACGGAAGTGCACGAACACGTCTTCGCCGTTTTCACGGCTGATGAAGCCGAAGCCCTTTGCATCGTTGAACCACTTGACGGTACCGGTCTCGCGATCAGACATCTCACTAACTCCCTGGTGACTCTCTCTTGTTGTAGGAAACGCCTGGTGGGCGGCTGACAAGCAAGGGGGAAGCGAGGTGCATCGATGCAGCGGATCGGGAAGATCTTGCTTCATCAGGCCACGATCCACGGTGACCTTGCCAAGCTCAGCGACTGCAACTTAACCCGCCCAAAACGAAAAAGCAACTGGCAAAATCTTTCACTGTCAACCCCAAAACGACCACCATACGGGACAGCATGGGACTCTCATTCATCTTATATCTGCTAGCGGTCATTTTTGTCCTCGTCGGCATCGCCGGAATCATCCTCCCGGCCCTGCCCGGCATCCCGCTGGTGTTCATCGGGCTGCTGCTGGCGGCCTGGGCCGACGGCTTCGCCCATGTCGGCTGGCCAACCCTGGTCGCGCTGGGTGTGCTGACCCTGCTCTCGCTGCTGGTGGACGTGCTGGCCACGGTGGTAGGTGCGCAGCGGGTCGGCGCCAGCCGCAAGGCACTCTGGGGCACCTTCGTCGGCAGCATCGTCGGCCTGTTCTTCATGCCGATCGGCCTGTTTGCGGGACCGCTGGTCGGTGCCCTGCTCGGCGAGTACTGGCACACCCGCGAACTGGGCCGCTCGACCAAGGTCGGCCTGGCCACCTGGCTCGGCATCCTGCTCGGTCTGGCGTTGAAGCTGGCGGTGGTGATCGCGATGCTGGGCCTGTTCGCCTTCGCCTGGTTCCTGTGACTGGCGCAGCCTTCACGCCACGCGCACGCGGTGGCCGTGCATAAACCGTGGGGGCTGGCCGCGATCCGGTACAGCCGCCACACTGTGCGATCCCCGTATTCACCGAAGGGCCTGCTGGAATGACCCTCCCCCCGCTGCTTCCCCGCCTTGCGCCGCTGGCGCTGGCCCTGGCCAGTGCCCCGCTGGCCGCGCAGGAATTCGTGCCCAGCACCGATACCTCGCCGGCCGCTTGCGCGGCCATCACCACTGACGCGGCGCGCCTGGCCTGCTATGACCGCCTGTTCGCGCATACGCCGCAGGCCACGGCCGCCGCCGATGCCGCTGCCGAGGCGGCCGCGCAGGCCCGTCGCGAAGAACGCCAGACCGCACGCGTGAGCCAGGGCGAAGAGAAACTGCGCGAGCGGGTCAGCGACCTGTTCCGCCCCGCTGCGCCGGACAGCGCGCTGGCCAATGCCGGCCGCGGTTCGCTGTTGGACAGCCGCTGGGAGCTGGCCGAAGACTCCAAGCTGGGCCCGTTCCAGCTGCGTGCGTACAAGCCGGTGTACCTGCTGCCTGCGTTCTGGACCAGCGACCGCAACACCACACCGCATTCGCCGAATCCGGCCAACACGGTCACCACGCCGCAGGTGCTGGACAGCGCCGAACTGAAGTTCCAGATCAGCTTCAAGACCAAGATCGCCGAGAACCTGTTCGGCGACAATGGCGACATCTGGGCCGGCTACACCCAGAGCTCGCGCTGGCAGGCCTACAACGGCGAGGATTCGCGCCCGTTCCGCGAAACCAATTACGAGCCGGAAGTGATGATGGTGTTCCGCAACGGCTACTCGATCGGTGGCTGGCGCGGCCGCATGACCGGCATCGCGCTGAACCATCAGTCCAATGGCCGCGCCGATCCGCTGTCGCGCAGCTGGAACCGGGTGATGCTCAACATCGGCCTGGACCGCGAGAACTGGGCGCTGGTACTGCGCCCGTGGTACCGCATCCCGGAAACCCGCAGCGACGACAACAATCCGGACATCGAGGACTACATGGGCCGCGGTGATGCGACCCTGACCTGGAACCGCAACGGCCACGAAGTCTCGTTGATGGCACGCCATTCGCTGCGCACCGGCAGCCGCTCACACGGTGCCCTGCAGCTGGATTACGGCTTCCCGATCAGCAACCTGCTGCGCGGCCACGTGCAGATCTTCGACGGCTACGGCGAGAGCCTGATCGACTACAACCACAAGGCCACCTACGTGGGCGTGGGTGTGTCCCTGCTGGAGTGGTTCTGATGGACGTGACGATCTGGCACAACCCGGCCTGCAGCAATTCGCGCGGCGCATTGAAGCTGATCCGCGATGCAGGCTTCGATCCTATGGTGATCGAGTACCTGGGCACTCCACCGGACGTGGCCACGCTGCGCCAGGTGCTGGCCGAATCCGGATTGAGCGCACGTGATCTGGTGCGAAGCAAGGAAGCGCAGTTCGCCGAACTGGGACTGGAAGAGGCCGACGATGCCACGCTGCTGGCCGCGATGGCCGAACACCCGCGGCTGATCAACCGCCCCGTGGTGCGCACGCCCAAGGGCACCCGGCTGTGCCGTCCACCGGAAACGGTGCTGGAGATCCTCTAAGCCCGCCCTACTTTTGGTAGAGCCGAGCCATGCTCGGCTGCGGTTCGCGTGCTACCCATGAATGCAGCCGAGCATGGCTCGGCTCTACAGAACGGGTTACCGCCAGTCGGTGATGCCCTCGCGGCGGTATACCTCGGCGAACGCCGGGCGCGCCTTCATCGACGTGGCATGTGCCTTCAGCACCGGCCAGGTGTCGCTGGGCCTCGGCATGTTGCGCGACCTGCGCATCAGCATGTAGTCGACCACGCAGGGCGCCTCGCTCAGCACATACGGCCCCTGCCCCTGCAGGTGTGCAGCCCTCCACTGCCATGCGGTCTCTAGGCACTGGCGCCCGCAGGCAGAGATGCGACCCGACAAGAACATCAAAAGGCCGAAATCCACCTAAAAAATGGCATGCGCTTCAAATGCTGAAGATATTCGACATGCATCCCTCTATCGCACCAGCGTCTTCTGAACTTATTTTTATATTGACCACTTTTGATTCATCCCAGTAGAAAAAATTTTCATCCAGAAGCGTTATTGTCAAAACACCAGCATCAATTGAATACTTCGCCGCCTTGGTTGTGAAACCATGGACCTGGTCATCCGCCTCTATATAGATGGAACCTGGATCACCCTCCAATTCGTCACGGCACAGCCCGATGTTGTGCGGAACCACAGCAGCAGTGTGACCAAACACAAAGCCCAATGAGAAGTAGCTCTCATCAGTATCCCCATTGTCAACATCCACCCGAATAGGCACATAAAATCCACTCATCGCGTCACCTTCTTTCAAACCGCGTCCGCCTTCAATAGCAGGAGGCAAGCCAAATGAGATTAATGCTGCGCATCAGCCCGATCCAGCTCTACCGCGTGCCACGCACAAGGTTCGGATCAATACCGTGGGAGAGCTGTAGTCCAGCCGAAGTTCGCGGTCCATGTCTGGGTCTTGAAAACGCGCCCCCTACTCACGTCGACGGTGCAATTACGACACTGCCCGCACATCCGACCCCAAGCCTGATATCCGCTGCGCCGCACTGTCTTGCTGCAAGTGCGGGTCAGTTTTCTCGGTAGGCCAACCAAGGCGGAATGGATGTACAAAGCCACAGCACTCCAAGGATCCTCTGCAGCTCGGCTACGGCCAAAATGTACCGACTGGGCCAGACGCTTATCATGCGTACTCGGAAGGCCATGCCTGTGCCGCCCGCGGTGGATCATCCTGCATCTGCTGTAATACCGGAACTGACACATGGACCCGCGGCCGGGAATTGCACGGCTGGTGGAGTCGACTGTCGCGCGCGCCGCGGGATATTCGCGGGCTGATCGAAGAGCAGTCGACTCTACTTGGTCGGCCACGCCACCACGACGCTGTCGGTTACCGCCAGTCGGTGATGCCCTCGCGGCGGTATACCTCAGCGAACGCCGGGCGTGCCTTCATTGCTGTGGCATGCGCCTTCAGCACCGGCCAGGTGTCGCTGGGCTTCGGCATGTTGCGCGACCAGCGCATCAGCATCACCAGCATGTAGTCGACCACGCAGGGCGTGGCACCCAGCAGGTACGGTCCGTGCGCCTGCAGGTGCGTGGCCACATGCTGCCAGGCAGCTTCCAGACGCTGCCGTGCCATCTCGCGGGTGGCCTCCACGTTTGCCTCGCCCGCCATTTCGTACGGATAGAACCAGGCCCGATAGGCCGGCTGCAGCGTATTGGCACACCAGAACATCCAGCGGTAGGCATCGGCGCGCTGCGGCGTACCCAGTGCCGGCAGCAGGTTGGCTTCCGGATGGCGGTCAGCCAGATACAGTGCGATCGCCGCCGCTTCGGTCAGTACCAAGCCATCGATCAGCAGCGTCGGCACAACGCCGGCCGGATTCAGCGCCAGGTACTCCGCCGACTTGTGCTCGCGCGCGTCGAAATCCAGCAGCACCAGTTCGTGCTCGATACCCAGCTCGATCAGCAGCCAGTGCACTACCAGCGCGGCGGTACTGGTTGAACCATACAGCGTGGTGCTCATGCGGAAGATCCCGTGCAGGTGGATCGGCCGATTATGCGCCCACACGGGCGGTCACTGCTCAGCCGCAGCGGCTCATGCAGGTATCGCGGCCTTCGCTACAGGACATGATCGGCGTGCGTATCGCGCAGTCGTGCGTCTTCAGTTCACAGGAACGGCGCAGCTCGGGGTTGGCAACGTCCTTGCAGCGCTTATCCGGCGCCGGCACCATCTGTTGTTCGCAGCTGAAGTCGTTGCTGCCGATACTGCCCCGCGCCATGCAGCTGCGATAGTCGGCCTGGCACTGCATGCGGCACTGCGAGGAGGCGGAGAAATCCGCACCTTCGTAGGATGAGGTTGTGCTGCAGCCAGCCAGGGCCAGCAGGATCGCAACGGCGATGAATCGATGCAGGCCCATGAACACGTCCTGTGTGAGGTCGCGCCGAGCCTAGCAGAGCAGATGCTGCAGGTTCGTTAACCCTCACCACACAACAACGGCGCCATACGGGCGCCGTTGCTTGAACCGGATGCGCGGCAGGATTACTCCACCACCACCGGAATCTTGCCGATGCGGGCCTGCCACTCACGCGGGCCGGTCTTGTGCACCGATTCACCGGTGGAATCCACTGCCACGGTCACCGGCATGTCCTGCACGGTGAACTCGTAGATCGCTTCCATGCCCAGGTCAGCGAAGCCGACGACCTTGGCCGCCTTGATCGCCTTGGACACCAGGTAGGCCGAACCGCCGACCGCCATCAGGTAGGCCGACTTGTTGTCACGGATCGCCTCGATGGCCGCCGGGCCGCGCTCGGCCTTGCCGACCATGCCCAGCAGGCCGGTCTGCTCCAGCACCTGGCGGGTGAACTTGTCCATGCGCGTCGCGGTGGTCGGACCGGCCGGGCCCACCACTTCGTCGCGCACCGGATCGACCGGGCCGACGTAGTAGATGAAGCGGCCCTTCAGATCGACCGGCAGTTCCTCGCCCTTGTTGAGCATGTCGACCATGCGCTTGTGCGCGGCGTCGCGGCCGGTCAGCAGCTTGCCGTTCAGCAGCAGGGTCTGGCCCGGCTTCCAGCTGGCCACATCTTCCGGCGTGATCGTGTCCAGGTCCACGCGGGTGCCCTTGGACGAATCGTAGGTCAGCTTCGGCCAGTCCTCCAGCGACGGCGGGTCCAGCATCACCGGGCCGCTGCCATCCAGGGTGAAGTGCGCATGGCGGGTGGCAGCGCAGTTCGGGATCATCGCCACCGGCAGGTTGGCCGCGTGGGTCGGGTAATCGTTGATCTTGATGTCGAGCACGGTGGTCAGGCCGCCCAGGCCCTGCGCGCCAATGCCCAGTGCGTTGACCTTCTCGTACAGCTCCAGGCGCAGCTCTTCGATGCGGTTGGACGCACCACGGGCCTGCAGCTCGGTGATGTCGATCGGCTCCATCAGCGCTTCCTTGGCCAGCAGCATCGCCTTCTCGGCGGTGCCGCCGATGCCGATGCCGAGCATGCCCGGCGGGCACCAGCCGGCGCCCATGGTCGGCACGGTCTTCAGCACCCAGTCGACGATGGAATCGGACGGGTTGAGCATGGCGAACTTGGTCTTGGCTTCCGAACCACCACCCTTGGCGGCGACGATGACGTCGACGGTGTTGCCCGGCACCACCTTGACGTTGACCACGCCCGGGGTGTTGTCCTTGGTGTTGATGCGCTTGCCGGCCGGATCAGCCAGCACCGAAGCGCGCAGCTTGTTGTCCGGGTGCATGTAGGCGCGGCGCACGCCTTCATTGGCCATGTCTTCCACGCCCATGGTGGCGTCGTCCCAACGCACGTCCATGCCGATTTCCAGGAACACGGTGACGATGCCGGTGTCCTGGCAGATCGGACGGTGGCCTTCGGCGCACATGCGCGAATTGATCAGGATCTGCGCCATCGCTTCCTTCGCGGCCGGCGACTCCTCGCGCTCGTAGGCGGCGGCAAGGTTCTTGATGTAGTCGACCGGGTGGTAGTACGAGATGTACTGCAGCGCGTCGGCGATGGACTGGATGAGGTCTTCCTGCTTGATCGATGTCACGACTTGCTCGCTTGCTGGAGGCTGGCGGGGGTAATCCCCCCATTTTACCCCCTCCCCCGGCCGCAGGGTGGTAGTGCCGGCCGCTGGCCTGCACTATCCACGCACACCCTCTGTCACGCCACGCGCCACTGCGGCGTCCTTGCCCACATGAACGCTGAAACCGCTTTCCAGACCCACCGTCCGCGCCTGATGGCGCTGGCCTACCGCCTGCTCGGCAGTCGCGCCGACGCCGAAGACGTGGTCCAGGATGCCTGGTTGCGATGGTCCGGCGCCGACCCGGCGGCCGTCCGCGACCCCGAAGCCTGGCTGGTCACCACCACCACCCGGCTCGGCCTGGACCGGCTGCGCGCAGCCAAGCGCGAGCGCGTGCATTACGTCGGCCCGTGGCTGGCCGAGCCACTGGCGGTCACCCTGGAGCCCGACCCGGCGCCCGGCCCGGCGCAGCTGCACGCGCTGGCCGACGACGTCTCGGTCGCCTTCCTGACCCTGCTTGAACAGCTGGGCCCCGAGGAGCGCGCCGCGTTCCTGTTGAAGGAGGCCTTTGATCACGATTACCGCGAGATCGCCGAGCTGATCGGCCACAGCGAGGCCAACTGCAGGCAGCTGGTGCACCGTGCCCGGCAGCGCCTGCAGGCCGGGCGGCCGCGCTTCAACGCCGACGCCAGCCAGCACCGGCAACTGCTCACGCGCTTCATGGACGCTTCCCAGCGCGGCGACAGCGAAGCGATCCAGGCCCTGCTGCACGCCAACGCGCTGCTGGTCTCCGACGGTGGCGGCGTGGTCACCGCAGCGGTGCGCCCGCTGCTGGGCGCCGAACGCATCGGCCGCCTGTTCTGGGCCATCGCGCGCCGCGGCGCGGTGCACCCGGCGCAGTTGGGCTATGTCAACGGCGAGCCGGCGATCCTGCGCTTCCAAGGCGATCGCCTGCACTCGATCACCACCATCGAAGTGGTCGATGGCCGCATCGCCAACGTGTACAGCGTGTTGAATCCGGAAAAGCTGCCGGACGTTGTCACGAACAGGGACGGCACGGCGTCCTTGTAATGAAAGGCGGCCATCGTGGCCGCCGTGGAGCCGAAAATGTCCGACCACGCCTCTCCCCGCGTCCCTTACACCCGCCTGGCCGCCGAAGCCTTCAAGGGCCTGCTGGCCACCAGCCAGGCGGTGCATGACAGCTCGATTGATCCGACCCTGATGGAACTGGTGTTCCTGCGCGTGTCGCAGCTCAACGGCTGCGGCTATTGCATGGACATGCATGCCACCACGCTGCGCAAGGGCGGCATCGAGCCGCGCAAGCTCGATACCCTGCCCGCCTGGCACGAAAGCCGTTTCTTCGATGCCCGCGAGCGTGCGGCGCTGGGCTGGGCCGAAGCGCTGACCCGGCTGACCGACGCCGCGCCGTCGCAGGCGGCGTTCGATGCACTGGCACCGCACTTTGATGAGAAGGGCATCAGCGACCTGAGCATGGGCATCGCGGTGATCAATGCCTGGAACCGGCTGGGCGCCGGGCTGCTGCCGCCGCTGCCCTGAGCGCTTCGTTGACAGTGCCTGGACCGCCGGGCACTGTACCTGCCCCGCAGGAAGCATCCGAACGTCATGGCCGACGAAGCCCCCGACACGCCCAGCAAGGAGGC
Organism: Stenotrophomonas sp. SMYL86; assembly: GCF_036320025.1. Lineage (NCBI taxonomy): Bacteria > Pseudomonadati > Pseudomonadota > Gammaproteobacteria > Lysobacterales > Lysobacteraceae > Stenotrophomonas > Stenotrophomonas sp. SMYL86. Next base: position 117,081 of record NZ_JAWIRU010000002.1, on the reverse strand, counting down.
GCTGAAGGCGCTGACCCAGTACCGGGAGCGGGACACCGCGCCGCCCGAACTCCTGTCGACGCTTGAACGGCATGGACTGTTGTGGCCCGTCGAACATCCGGGCCATGAGGCCCTCCAGGTGCGGATGTTCGCCGCCTATGCCCGCGCCGACCGCCAGCATGTGGCAGACAACTTCATCCTCGGCGTGCAGGAGAACCGCAGCGACCTGCGCGCCGGGCTGTCGGCGTATGCGTTCATGGTGCACTTCCCCAGGCATCAGGAGCAGCCACACCCCAGCCTCGCCTGTGCGGTCTGCGGCCAGGTCCGCGAAGGCAGATTCGACCCGACCAGCTGGGCGCGCGTCCGCCACAACATCGGGGTCGTGCTCGGCGGAAGCGTAAACGCCATCACCTTCCTGTTGGAACAACACAATCTGACGCCAAGACGGGCGCCCGGCGACATGAGCACACTGGTGGCACTGCTGCGGCTGCTGCACCACGAGAGCGACGCCAAGGACACCCCGTCGACCATCGTCAAACGCGTGCGCGCGCTGCCGGGCCTGAAACTGTCCGTCGAGCAGGCGCGTCACCTGCTGGATGCCCTGGGCCATGCCGGGCTGCTGCAGACCCCCGAGCATCCCGGCCTGGCGCAACGCTTCACCCGGGTCGGCCTGGCACCGCGCACGTCGCGCTCTTCGGACTGGAGCTATCCCGTCGATTTCTGGAAAGGCGCCTACGGCATCGACAGCGGGGCCCTGCGCTTCTGGTTCGCTCACCATCCTGCGCTGCTGGCTGCGCTGGACTGAGCGCGCAGGCGGCGCCGACGCGCTGCCCTGCCGGCGCATGGCAGGCATGCGCCCCGTTCATGCCTCCGCCACGCGCAGGGCGCGCACAATACGCACATGCCTGCTACCCCCACCGCTGGCGCTGCCGCCGCGAAGAAACCCAGCCTGCGCCAGCGCTTCAGGGCGATGCGCAACCTGCCACCGTTCCTGCGCATGGTCTGGAAGACCAGCCCCGCGCTCACCCTGGCCAGCCTTGGCCTGCGCCTGATCCGTGCGCTGCTGCCGGTGGCGATGCTCTACGTCGGCAAGCTGATCATCGACAGCGCCCTGCACCTGAGCCAGCACGACGCTGGCTTCCCGCCGCTGGGCGAAGCACTGTCCAGCGGCATACTGAATCCGCTGCTGGGCCTGCTGGCGCTGGAATTCGGCCTGGCCATCGCCTCGGATCTGCTCGGCCGGCTGGTCAGCTACGCCGATGCCCTGCTCTCGGAACTGTTCGCCAACGTCACCAGCATCCGGTTGATGGAACACGCGGCAACGCTGGATCTGGAGGACTTCGAGGACCCGGACCTGCAGGACAAGCTGGACCGTGCGCGACGCCAGACCATGGGCCGGATGAACCTGATGAGCCAGTTGTTCGGCCAGGTACAGGACGCGATCACCGTGGCCAGCCTCGCCATCGGCCTGCTGGTCTACGCGCCGTGGCTGATCCTCCTGCTGGCGCTGGCACTGGTGCCGGCCTTCATCGGCGAATCGCACTTCAACGCGGCCGGCTACAGCCTCAACTTCCAGTGGACGCCGGAGCGCCGCCAGCTCGACTACCTGCGCCAGCTCGGTGCCAGCGTGGAAACGGCCAAGGAAGTGAAGATCTACAACCTGCACCGCTTCCTGGTGGAGCGCTATCGCAGGTTGTCTGTAGCACTCTTCCAGGCCAACCGGGCACTGGCCCGGCGCCGCGCGTTCTGGGGCACGCTGCTGGCCGCACTGGGCACGCTGGGCTACTACACCGCCTACGCCTACATCGCCTGGCGCACGGTGCGCGGCGACTTTTCGATCGGCGACCTGACCTTCCTCGCCGGCAGCTTCCTGCGCCTGCGCCAGCTGCTGGAGGGCCTGTTGATCGGGTTCTCGCAGGTGGCCAGCCAGGCGCTGTACCTGGATGACCTGTTCTCGTTCTTCCAGATCCAGCCGGAAATCCACTCGCGCGAAGGTGCAGTGCGCGTGCCGCAGCCGATCCGCCAGGGCTTCGTGTTCGAGAACGTCGGCTTCCGCTACCCGGATGCCGAGCAATGGGCGGTGCGCCACCTTGATTTCCAGCTGCAGGCCGGCGAAGTACTGGCGCTGGTCGGTGAGAACGGCGCCGGCAAGACCACGCTGGTGAAGCTGCTGGCGCGGCTGTACGAACCGGACGAGGGCCGCATCCTGCTCGATGGCCGCGACCTGCGCGACTACGACCTGGACGACCTGCGCGCCAACCTCGGGGTGATCTTCCAGGACTTCGTGCGCTACAACCTCAGCGCCGGCGAGAACATCGGCGTTGGCCAGGTCGAGGCGATGGACGATCAGGCACGCATCGCCGACGCCGCACGGCGCGGCATGGCCGAGGAAGTGATCGACGACCTGCCCGGCGGCTACGACCAGCTGATCGGCCGCCGCTTCAAGCAGGGCGTGGACCTGTCCGGTGGCCAATGGCAGAAGATCGCCATCGCCCGTGCATGGATGCGCAATGCGCAGGTGATGATCCTGGATGAGCCAACGGCGGCGCTGGATGCGCGAAGTGAGTTCGAGGTGTTCCAGCGGTTCAGGGAACTGGCGGATAATCGCACCGCAGTGCTGATTTCCCACCGTTTTTCCTCGGTACGCATGGCCGATCGCATCCTGGTGCTGGCCGATGGCCGGATCGAGGCCAGCGGCACCCATGAAGAGCTGATGGCCCAGGGCGGCCGCTACGCCGAACTGTTCGAGCTGCAGGCCGCCGGCTACCGCTGAGAACGCCTCTCGTTCCGCCTAATGAGAACCTGTCTCATTTGAGATAGAATCACCCCGACGACTTCCGATAGATACGCCCATGTCCTCCGCTTTTGGCGCCGAAACGGTGCTTGAGGTCCGTCATTGGACCGATGCCTACTTCAGCTTCACCCTCACCCGCGACAGCGGTTTCCGCTTCGAGAACGGCCAGTTCGTGATGATCGGCCTGGAAACCGAGGCGCGGCCGCTGCTGCGCGCGTATTCCATCGCCAGCGCCAACTGGGAAGAGCATCTGGAGTTCTTCAGCATCAAGGTGCAGGACGGCCCGCTGACCTCGCGCCTGCAGCACATCAAGCCGGGTGACAAGGTGCTGGTCGGCAAGAAGCCCACCGGCACCCTGCTGATCAGCGATCTGCACCCCGGCAAGAACCTGTACCTGCTGGGCACCGGCACCGGCATGGCGCCGTGGCTGTCGGTCATCAAGGACCCGGAAACCTACGAGCGCTTCGAGAAGGTGATCCTCTGCCACGGCGTGCGCTACGAGAAGGACCTGGCCTACCGCGATTACTTCGAGAAGGAACTGCGTGAGCACGAATTCCTGGGCGAGATGATCGGTGACAAGCTGCTGTACTACCCGGCCGTCACCCGCGAGCCGTTCGCCAACCAGGGCCGCCTGACCCAGCTGATGGAAAGCGGCGAGATGCAGCGCACCCTCGGCCTGCCCGAGCTGAGCCCGGAGAACGACCGCGCGATGATCTGCGGCAGCCCGCAGATGCTGGCCGACCTGCGCAGCGTGCTCGATGCCCGTGGCTTCCAGGTCTCGCCGCGTATCGGCCAGCCGGGCCACTACGTGTTCGAACGCGCCTTCGTCGAGAAATAAACAAAAAAAGGGGACGGAGGGGATTAAGTCGTTTGTGCACAAACGACTTAATCCCCTCCGTCCCCTTTTTGGGTTCATCTCACAGCAGCGCTTCGATCTCGCCGCGCAGCTGCTCCGGCCTGGTGGTGGGCGCATGCCGCGACACCACCTGCCCCTGGCGGTCGACCAGGAACTTGCTGAAATTCCACTTGATGCGGGCGCTACCCAGCAGGCCGCGCTTCTCGCGTGACAGCCATGCCCACAACGGATCAGCCCCCTCGCCGTTGACCTCGATCTTCTCCGACAGCGGGAAGCTGACCGGGTAGTCCAGCGAACAGAACTGGCGGATCTGCGCGGCGTCGCCCGGTTCCTGTGCACCGAACTGGTTGCATGGGAACCCGATCACCACCAGGCCACGGTCGCGATACTGCTGCCACAGCTGTTCCAGCCCGGTGTACTGCGGGGTGAAGCCACAGCGGCTGGCGACATTGACCAGCAGCAACGGGTGCCCCTGGTACCGGGCCAGGGCCTGCGGCTGGCCGTCGAGGTCGCGGAAGCTGAAATCGTAGGCAGTGGTCATGGCAGCGGGCCGTGGGCGGTGAATGCATGGTACCCGCGCCCAGCCCCGGCAACATGCCTTTTGACACAAGTGCGGGCGCCGCCGGCCGGGTTACCCTCGGGCCCTTGTTTGCCTTACCGGAGTTCCTACCTTGACCACTCGCCTTGCCCTTGCCGTGGCCATGTCCCTCGGCCTTGCCCTGCCCGCCTTCTCGGCCGGCGCCGCCACCCCGGCTGCCAGCACCCATGCCCAGCAGGCCAATCCGTTCTTCGCCGAAAGCCCGCTGCCGCTGCATTTCCCGCAGTTCGACAAGATCAAGGACAGCGACTTCGCCCCGGCCTTCGACGCCGGCATGGCGCAGCAGCTGAAGGAAGTGGAGGCGATCGCCAACAACAAGGCCAAGCCGACCTTCGACAACACCATCATCGCCCTGGAAAAGAGCGGTGACATCCTCGACCGTGCGACCACCGTGTTCTTCAGCCTGGTAGGCGCCGATACCAACGACACCCGCAAGAAGCTGCAGGCCGACTACTCGGCGAAGTTCGCCGCGCACAGCGATGCGATCGCGCTGAACGGCAAGCTGTTCGCCCGCATCCAGGCGCTGTACGACACCCGCAGCCAGCTGGGCCTGGACGCCGAAGGCGTGCGCCTGGTCGAGAAGTACTACGACAACTACGTGCGCGCCGGCGCCAAGCTGTCCGAGGCTGACAAGGCCACGCTGAAGGCGATGAACGCCGAGCTGGCCAACCTGGGCACCAAGTTCAGCCAGAACGTGCAGTCGGAAGTGAACGCTTCGGCGATCACCGTCGACGACGTCAAGGAGCTGGACGGCCTGTCCAAGGAGCAGATCGCTGCCGCCGCCGAAGCCGCCAAGGCCCGTGGCCTGGAAGGCAAGTACGTGATCACCCTGCTCAACACCACCGGCCAGCCGCCGCTGACCAACCTGGCCAACCGCGCCCTGCGCCAGAAGATCTACGAAGCCTCGACCACCCGCGGCAGCCGCGGCGGTGAGTTCGACAACACCGCGCTGGTCTCGCGCATCATGCAGCTGCGTGCCGACAAGGCCAAGCTGATGGGCTTCCCGAACTTCGCCGCCTACAACCTGACCAACCAGACCGCCAATACCCCGGAAGCGGTCAACGCAATGCTGGGCAAGCTGGCTCCGGCCGCCGTGGCCAACGCCAAGCGCGAAGCCGCCGATCTGCAGGCGATGATCGACAAGGAACAGAAGGCCGCGCGCAAGCCGACCTTCCAGCTGGAACCGTGGGACTGGGCCTTCTACAGCGAGAAGGTGCGCCAGGCCAAGTACAACTTCGACGAGTCGCAGCTGAAGCCGTACTTCGAGATGAAGAACGTGCTGGAGAACGGCGTGTTCTACGCCGCCGGCCAGGAATTCGGCCTGACCTTCAAGCAGCGCACCGACCTGCCGGTCTACCACGATGACGTCACCGTCTACGACGTGTTCGACGCTGACGGCAGCCAGCTGGCGATCTTCATCTTCGACCCGTATGCACGCGCCTCCAAGCGCGGCGGTGCGTGGATGAACTCCTACGTCTCGCAGTCCAAGCTGACCGGCTTCAAGCCGGTGGTCGCCAACCACCTGAACATCCCGAAGCCGCCGGCCGGCCAGCCAACCCTGCTGACCTGGGATGAGGTGAACACCACCTTCCACGAGTTCGGCCACGCCCTGCACGGCATGTTCTCCAACGTGAAGTACCCGTACTTCTCGGGCACTTCGGTGCCGCGTGACTTCGTCGAGTTCCCCTCGCAGGTCAACGAAATGTGGTCGGATAATCCGGTCATCCTGAAGAACTACGCCAAGCACTACCAGAATGGTTCGGCGATGCCGCAGGCACTGCTGGACAAGGTGCTGGCCGCTGCCAAGTTCAACCAGGGCTTCGCCACCACCGAGTACCTGGGTGCGGCCATGCTTGATCAGCGCTGGCACCAGATCGGCGCCGACCAGGTGCCGACCGCCAAGGACGTGATGGCCTTCGAGCGCGCCGCGCTGGAGAAGGACGGCATCTACTACGCGCCGGTCCCGCCCCGCTACAAGACCCCGTACTTCAGTCACATCATGGGCGGCTACTCGGCCGGCTACTACGCCTACATCTGGTCGGAAGTGCTCGACGCCAACACCCAGAAGTGGTTCAAGGACAACGGCGGCCTGAGCCGCAAGAACGGCGACCACTTCCGCGCCACCCTGCTGTCCAAGGGCGGCAGCGTGGATGCCATGCAGCTGTTCCGCGATTTCGCCGGCCACGAGCCGCAGATCGAACCGCTGCTGGAAAAGCGTGGCCTGACCGGCGCCGGCAACTGATCGCCCGCGCGGTAGCCTGAAACGAAAACCGCCCGGGAGACCGGGCGGTTTTTTGTTGGGGCATCCACGCATGGCGTGGATCTACTGGCTGTCAACGTGGCGCCACGTACCCACCCGGCACGCCTTCCGGCGACAGCACCAGCTGCCACAGCTGCGCGTGCCGGCAACGGAAGGTGGCCATCGACCCGGCCAGGTAGAAGCGCCACATGCGCCGGAAGTGCTCGTCATAACGTGCATCCAGCCGCGGCCACGCTGCTTCCACGTTGCGTCGCCAGGCCTGCAGGGTCAGATCGTAATCGGTGCCGAAGTTGTGCCAGTCCTCCAGCACGAAGCGGCCCTCGAACGCCTTGGTGATCTGCACCGCCGATGGCAGCATCGAGTTGGGAAAGATGTAGCGTGCGATCCACGGGTCGGTACGATGCCGCGAGATGTTGGTGCCGATGCTGTGCAGCAGCAGCAGGCCGCGCGGTGACAGGCAACGCCTGGCCACCTCGAAGAAGCTGGCGTAGTTCTTGTCGCCGACGTGCTCGAACATGCCGATCGAGAAGATCGCATCGAACGGCTCGTGCAGTTCGCGGTAGTCCTGCAGGCGGATCTCGATCGGCAGGCCGGCGCACAGTTCGCGGGCGAACTCGGCCTGCTCCTGCGAAATGGTCACGCCGACGCCACTGACACCGTAGCGCTCGGCGGCGAACTTCAGGGCTTCGCCCCAGCCACAGCCGATGTCCAGCACACGCTGCCCCGGGCGCAGGCCCAGCTTGCGGCAGACCAGGTCAAGCTTGGCTTCCTGCGCGGCGTCGAGATCGCCGGCATTGCGCCAGTAGCCACAGCTATAGACCAGGCGCTGGCCCAGCATGGCCTGGTAGAGATCATTGCCGAGGTCGTAGTGGCGGCGGCCCACCTCGTAGCTGCCCTGTCCCACCTGCAGGTTGAACAGGCGCGCCTTCAGTGCATCGGCCACTTCGCGCCAACCGTGCACCCGTTCGTCCAGGTGCGCCTGCATCAGGTGGACAAGGAATTCATCCAGGACGTTGGCATCCCACCAACCGTCCATGTAGCTCTCGCCGAGGCCAAGCGAGCCGTGCGCCATGACCCGCGCGAAGAAGCGCGGGTCATGCACCTGGATATCCTGTGGCTGGGTACCGCCGATGCGGACCCCGGCTTCCTGCAGCAGGCCGGCGACCCGCTCCTGCAACCCTGTATCCACGCCACCTCCTCGACTGCGGTCAACCGCGTGCGAACAGCTCCACGTAGTCCTTGGCCACGTGCGGCAACAGCACCGCCGCCGGTACATCGGCGGTCTGGGTGCCGTCCGAGTATGGACCCACCTGGTACGGCGGGAAAACAAAGCGCAGCGCGGTGATCTGCCCCTTGTCGTCGGTCAGCGGCTGGAACTGGCTGAAATTGTCGGCCTGCGGGCCGGTGCCGTCGGCAATCATGCGCGATGCGTTGCGCAGCGATTCCTGCAGCTGGGCCGGATCCATGTCCTCACCGCTGAGGCGGGTGGCCACGCGTTCACGCAGCTGGTCAGCGACGAAATCGCTGATCGCCTTCCAGCCCTTGGCATCGGCCACCAGCTTTTCGGCGCTGAGCATCTGCTGATGCTGCGGCAGCCACACGAATCGGGCCACCAGCGGTTCGCCATGGGCGCCACCGGTGTAGCGGCTGCCATCGGCACTGACCACCACCAGCTGCGGGGTTTCCAGCAGCTTCTCGAAGCTCAGCGACAGCTCGTACGGCATGGTCGGCTTGTCATTGCCCAGCCCGTCCAGCGCCTGTTGCAGGTCACTGCGCGCACTCGTCGCATAGCTCTGCAGCGCGCGGGCCAGGCCCGGGTAGCGGTCGATGCCGGCCGGGTAGCTGATACCCACCACTTCGCGTTCGTTGTTCTCGATCACGTCGCGCAGGTCCAGCGGCGCTTCCGTGACCGGCGTTTCGCCTGCGGCGGTGGCTTCGGCGGCGGGCGCCGCGTCGGTCGCCGCTGCCGGCTCGCTTTCACGCTGGCAACCGGCCAGCAACAGCACGCCCACCACGCCGGCCAGCACGCTGCCGTGCAATGGCCGGTTGTTTCCAATCTTCATCGGGATCCCCTGTTCATGTTTGTACATCATCGCCTGCCATGGCTGAAGCGTGGCCCGCTGGCATTCAGCCAACGAGCAGGTCGTGGTACTCCTCATGCCGCTGCAGGAAGGCCTCGGCGTAGGAACACGCCGGCACCACCTTGTACTTCTGCTCACGGGCAAAACGCAGCGCCACACGGGTCAGCTCACCGGCGATGCCTCGGCCGGCAATCGGCTCGGGCACCTCGGTATGCGTGATGACCATGCGCCTGCGTTTGATCTGGTAGTCCAGCACCGCCAGCTGTCCGCGCACACGGGCGGTGAAGCGATGGTTGGCCAGGTCGTGTTCGACCTCGTAGGCCAGACCGGGGGGCGTGACCGAAGCCATGGAACTGTCTCCTGCGGCGACTGCGTGGATGGTGCGCAGCCGGGCGCCATGATCGCGTGAAGCCTGAACAGGGGCAAGTCCGTTCCATTCACGTCAGTTTGCGACCCTCAAGCTGGAGCGCTGGCGGCCGCTATCGCCTGTGGAGGGGTACGGCCAGGCTGGCACGGCCCTTGCGACCGTTGATCATGCGCACCACCGCGGAGGCTCCGATGCACCCCAACGATTCCCATTCAGATACCGACCGCGCCCTGCTGGAGGGCCTGCTGCAACTGGCCGTGGAGGGGCAGACCCAGGACCGGGATTTCCAGCGCATCGGCGAAGAAGTGTTCGCCCGCCTGCTGGATACCTACGGTCAGCAGCCCACGCTCTGAAACAGCGGGGGCGGATCGCTGCCGATCCGCCCCGCTCCCGTCATCAACCGCCGCCGAGGCGGAAGGTCGGGTTGGAGAGTTCGCGCAGGAAGTGAGTGAAGATGCTCGGCTGCATGGCCAGCATGAAGATCACGCCGAACGCCGCGCCTGCCAGGTGCGCGCTGTGGTTGATGCGGTCACCGCCGCGCTTGTCCATCCAGATGCTGTAGCCGACGTAGAACGCGGCGTAGACGATGGCCGGCGCCGGGATGAAGAACACCAGGATGATCGACCACGGCTTGATCAGGATGAAGGCAAACAGCACCGCCGACACCGCACCGGACGCACCCAGGCTGAGATAGTTCGGGTTCTTCTGGTTCTTCAGGTAGCTGGGCAGGATCGAGACCAGCAGCGCACCGATGTAGAACGCCGGGTAGGTCAGGTAGCTGCCGGTCAGCTGCACCATCACGCTCTCGATGAATCCCCCGAAGAAGAACAGGGTGATCATGTTGAAGATCAGGTGCGACCAGTCGGCGTGGATGAAGCCATAGGTCACCAGCCGGTCGTACTGGCGGTGACGGTCGACGGCTGGCGGCCACAGGATCAGGCGGTCGGCCAGCTTGCGGTTGTTGAACGCCATCCACGACAGGATGGCGGTGATGGCGATCAACAGCAGATTGACGGGGGTCATGTCAGGCTCAGGCGCTACGGTAGTTGTCGACCATACGATAGCGTTTCGCATACCAACCGAAGGCCAACGCCGCAACGAAGGCGAAACCGGCGAAGAAGAACATCAGGAACGCCGCTTCACTCAGGCCCGTACTGGCGATCTTGTGGGTCACCGCATCGTTGCGCACCGCCGCGTTGGACAGCAGCACCCACAGGTTGCCGATGGTGGTGGTCAGGTTCCAGAAGCTCATCACCACGCCCTTCATCGCCTGCGGCGCCTGGCTGTAGGCGAACTCCAGGCCGGTGGCCGAGACCAGCACCTCTCCGAAGGTCAGCAGCGCATACGGCAGCATCTGCCAGAAGATCGACATGGCGTTGCCCCCGTCCATCACCACCTGGATGCCGCCGACCACGATCCAGGCCAGGCCGCTGAAGGCGATGCCGGCGGTCATGCGGCGCAGCGCGGTCGGCTCGAAGCCGAAGCGGCGCAGGGCCGGGTACAGCACCAGGTTGTTGAACGGAATCAGGATCATCACCAGCAGCGGGTTCAGTGCCTGCATCTGCGAGGCGGTGAACCAGCTCGGCATCTGCATCTGCTGGCCCTGCAGGACCCAGGTCGAGGCCTTCTGGTCGAACAGCGAGAAGAACGGCGTGGTCAACGCGAAGATCACCAGCACCCGCAGCACCGAGCGCACGCCTTCGACGGCTTCGGCCGGATGCTGGCCACGGGCGCGATCGAGCTGCAGCCAGGTGCCACCACCGATACCGGCCAGGATCGATACCAGCGCCAGGCACAGGCAGATCACGATGCCCAGCGAGCCAACCAGGCCGAACGAGGCCACTGCCAGCACCAGGCCGAGCACGGCGATCACCAGGCCCGGACGGCCCTGGCCGGCCACGCGCGTGGTCAGTGCGGTACGCACCACGTTGGCGAACGAATGCGGATCCTTCGGCGGCAGCGGCACCAGCACGTAGCGCTTGCGGCCCAGCCAGAACACGAAGGTGGCGATGAACATCAGGATGCCCGGGATGCCGAACGCCCACTGCGGGCCCCAGTTCTTCAGCACCAGCGGGATCAGCAGCGAGGCGAACAGCGAGCCGAAGTTGATGATCCAGTAGAAGGCGTCGAAGACGATCTTGGCCAGGTGCTTGTTGCTCTGGTCGAACTGGTCGCCCATGAACGAGGCCACCAGCGGCTTGATGCCACCGGCACCGAGCGCGATCAGGCCCAGTCCGAGGAAGAAGCCCTCGCGGCTGTTCTCGAACAGCGCCAGGCACAGATGGCCGGCGCAGTAGACCAGGCTGAACCAGAGGATGGTGTGGTACTTGCCGAAGAACCTGTCGGCCAGCCAGCCACCGAGCAGCGGGAAGAAATACACGCCGATCATGAAGCTGTGCATGATGTCCTTGGCTTCACCGGCACGGCCTTCCGCAGTGATTTCCTGCAGCAGCAGCGAGGTGATCAGGAACTGCACCAGGATGTTGCGCATCCCGTAGAAACTGAACCGCTCGCAGGCCTCATTGCCGATGATGTACGGGATCTGGCGCGGCATCTTTCCCTGGCCGGCGATGGGGGCAACTGCGTCGTGGCTCATCCTGTAAGGCAATCCTGCAAAGCGAAAGGCGCAAGATTACCGGAAGCAGGGCTTGCGAAGCACGCTGCAGGGCTGCATGACAACGGTGCCAATCCATGGCAGGCAGCGACACTCCGTGTCGGAAGTCACGGCACCTGCACGACAAAAGCGTAAACTTATCGTTATGCGCCCCCTCGCCCCCGCCCGTCTCCTGCTCAGTTGCCTGGTGCTGCTGATGGCGTTGCAGGCACAGGCGCGGCCGCAGGCAACGGCCGCCACTGCCAGTGACAACGAGCCCCGGCAACTGACCGTGGCCGCGCTGGAACTGCCCAGCCGCGATGACGCGCAATGGAAGTTGCGCCGTGAGCAGGTCGCACAGTTGCTGACCGACCTGCAGCCGGACGTGATCTCGGTGCAGCAGGTGCTGCAGCAGCAGGGCCGCAATCCGGCCTGCTGGCTGGCCAGCCGGCTGCGCTACAGCTGCGACTTCGTTACCGCCGATCCGCCCAGCCAGCCGTTGCGGCATGGCAACGCGATGCTGACCCGGCTGCCGGTCAGCGAGGATGGCGTGACCCTGCTGCACCCACCCGGCACCTTCAGCGCCGCCGGCATGATGCGGCTGAAGCTGGGCGAGGCACTGGTCAACATCTATGTGGCACGGCTGCGCCCGGACCCGGACGAGGCCACCGCCCGCCAGCATCAGACCAGCGACCTGATGACCTGGATCGGCGCCACCGCCGAGGGCATGCCCAGCCTGATTGCTGGCGATTTCTCCGCCAACACGGTGGAACTGGTGCGCAGCACGCCGGGTTTCCAGCCGGCCCGGCGCAATCCCGGCGGCCGCGCCGAAGCGCCGGCGGCCGGTGGGGGTGGCAGCAGCGGCCACGGCCTGGATGTGCTGTTCCAGGTCAAGCACTTCGGCGGCATCCGCCAGCAGCCGATCCTGCTGCCGGCCGACGGCGACCTGCCCGGCCTGCGCCTGGGCGTGATGGCCACCCTGCGCCTACAGGGCGAAACGGCCCCCGCGGAATAGGTAGTGGCGGGGGGGGGGGGGGGGGGCGGGGGCCCGCCCGGATGCGGGCGCGGGGCGCGCCCGCCCCCAGGC
>NZ_JAWIRU010000002.1:97772-104456 GCF_036320025.1 Stenotrophomonas sp. SMYL86 | reverse complement strand
CCGGCGCCCCCCGGGCGACCCGCCCACCGCGGAATCGGTCGGGCCGGCCGCTGGCCGGCTCCTCGGGTACCACACGATTGCCGGCCAGCGGCCGGCACTACCGAATGACTCCTGCAACAGAAAAGGCCGGGGTCTCCCCCGGCCTTCTCAGTTCATCCCGTTACCGCGATCAGGCGATCGCTTCCTGGTAACGGCGCTCGACTTCGTTCCAGTCGATGACGTTGAAGAACGCGCCGATGTATTCCGGACGACGGTTCTGGTACTTCAGGTAGTACGCGTGTTCCCACACGTCCAGGCCGAGGATGGGGGTGTTGCCTTCCATCAGCGGGCTGTCCTGGTTGCCGGTGCTCTCGACCACGACCTTCTTGTCCGGGGTCACGCTCAGCCACGCCCAGCCGCTGCCGAAACGGGTCAGCGCCGCCTTGGTGAAGGCGTCCTTGAACTTGTCGAAGCCGCCCAGGTCCTTGTCGATGGCCTTGGCCACGTCGCCCACCGGGTTGCCGCCAGCATTCGGAGCCATCACGGTCCAGAACAGCGAGTGGTTGGCATGGCCGCCACCGTTGTTGCGCACCGGACCCTGCAGGTTCTCCGGCAGCGACTTGAGCTTCTTCACCAGTTCTTCGACCGGCAGGTCAGCGTACTCGGTGCCTTCCAGCGCCGCGTTGACGTTGTTGATGTAGGTCTGGTGATGCTTGGTGTGATGGATTTCCATCGTCGCCGCATCGATATGCGGTTCCAGCGCGTCGTAGGCGTAGGACAGCTTGGGCAGGGTATAGGCCATGATGCATCTCCTGATTGCGAGGGCACCCGACGGTGTCGGGCGTTGCGCGGTGAATGATGGGGACAGACCGCCAGATTACCAAGGGGGATGTAAAGGAAATTGCGTCCTGCCAGTGAGCATGACGGCAATTGTTACGCAGCAGTGACGCGACGGCGTCCTCATGCACCGTGCAGCGCACAGGCGCTACAGTGCCCGCACCACCCTCGCCCGCCCCTGCCCATGCGCAACCCCCGGCTGCTGATCACCGCCATCGCCCTGCTGCTGCTCGGCCTGGTCGCCAACCATTTCATGCAGCGCCCGCCGGCGCCGCAGTTCGCGCCCGACCTGCAGGGCGCGCCTGCCGCGCGCGCGCCGGCCACGGCCACGCCCGCAACCGGCAACGACAGCAGCCTGCCCGCATTCCTGCCCGCTGAAGCCCGGCAGACCATCGCCCTGATCCAGCGTGGCGGCCCGTTCCCGCACCGCCAGGACGGCAGCACCTTCGGCAACCGCGAGCAGCAGCTGCCGCAGCGCCCGCGCGGCTACTACCGCGAATACACCGTCGACACCCCCGGTGCGCGCACCCGTGGCGCTCGCCGCATCGTCACCGGCGGCGATCCGCCGGAGGCGTGGTACTACACCGACGACCACTACGAATCGTTCCGCAGCTTCACCGTACCGGCCCAGGGAGCGCAGTGATGAGCCACGATGATTTCGGCCTCGGCCTGCATGACATCAACAATGCCGGCGTTTACGCCATCGACAGCGACGACATCGGCGCACTGGCCGCGGCGATGCGCGATGCCGGGCTGAAGGTGATCCGCATCGACCTGGAAGGCGTGGCCGACAAGCGCACCCTGCTGGCCCGGCTGGCCGCGCAACTGGATTTCCCTGCCGGCTTCGGCGGCAACTGGGATGCACTGTCGGACAACCTGCGCGACCTGCAGTGGCTGCCAGCCAACGGCTACGCGCTGTTCCTGGCCGACGTGGACACGTTGCGCGCCTCCACGCAGAAGGATTTCGACACGTTGCTGGACGTAATGGACGAAGCCAGCCGCGACTGGGTTGGCCGAGACGTGCCGTTCTGGGTGTTTCTGTCGCAGAGCGCGTGAGGTCACCACCCAGGTAGAGGCCGCCCCTGGTCGGCGCACGTGCATCCGGTAGATGCCGACCTTGGTCGGCGTTTCTGTGCCAACCAAGTTTGGCACCTACCAAAGCGCGGGCCGGCCAGCAGGTTGGCCGAGACGTGCCGTTCTGGGTGTTTCTGTCGCAGAGCGCGTGAGGTCGATGCCCTGGTAGATGCCGACCTTGGTCGGCGCTTCTGTGCCAACCAAGGTTGGCACCTACCAAAGCGCGGGCCGGCCAGTGGGTTGGCGGAGACCTGCCGTTCTGGGTGTTTCTGTCGCAGAGCGCGTGAGGTCACCACCCAGGTAGAGGCCGACCCTGGTCGGCGCACGTGCTCCGGTAGATGCCGACCTTGGTCGGCGCGTCTGTGCCAACCAAGGTTGGCACCTACCAAAGCGCGCCAGCATGGCCGTCACATCCCGCGATGGGTCCATCGAAAAGCCCCCTTGTTGTTCAAGGGGGCGCGCCAACGGCGCGGGGATAAGGAAACATGCGTGGACAGCGGGAGCCGTTAGCGGCTCCCGTTGTCTTCCTGCAGCTCTTTCTTGAACGGGATGTCCGGCGGCGGTCGTGCCACCGCTGGCTGGTCCTGCATGTTCGGATTGGTCAGGCCACAGCCACCACCGGCCTGCAGGATCGAGATCACGCAGGAGATCTTCGTGCTGGTACCCGGCAATGGAATCTCCATCGCCTTGACGCCCTTGCGCACCCATTCGGCCAGCAGCGATTCCTGCGGCACCCAGTACTTGTCGAACGAAGTGGGCGTGTAGTCGTACGGCGGTCGCTTCAGCCAGGTGCCCGATTGCGCGATGCGTTCCTTGCTCCAGCCGTCGTTGGCGCCACCTGGCGCACCGCGCTCGGCACGCCCCTCGCCTTCCTGGCCCGGCACGCGGACGCTGCCATCGGCATTGAACAGGCCACTGCCCTTGCCGCTGGTACTGGCCTGGCGGGCGCCCTTATCGGCGCCGTCCTGGTTGCGGCTCGATGCACCCCAGTCATCGCCCTTGGCGGGCGTGGCCCAGTTGCCCGGATTGGGGGCCGGGCGCGCTCCGGCCTGGGCCGGGGTCGTGCTGGATGCAGCAGGCCGCGCAGTGTTGCTGCTGGCCTGCGTCGCGCTGCCATTGGCCGCCGGCGCGGGCGTTGCCGCGGGTGCATTGCCACTGGAAGACGAAGGGGCTGCCACCGGTGCCGAGGCTACTTCGCGCTCGCGCACCTGTACGTCACGCCCCGCCGGCGCATGCACTGCCGGTTCACGACCGGCGACGGTCGCCATCCGCACCTGCGGATCGACCACCGCCTGCACTTCACGCTCGCGCACCTGTACGTCGCGCTGCGGCACGCGCACCTGCACATCGGCCGTGCGCAGTGGCTGCGACACCGCCGGTGCATCGACCGTACTGACTTCGCGCTCCTGCACCAGGATGTCACGCAGCTGCGGCGTCCGCACCGCGATCTGCGGCGCACGCATCGCGGTTGGGGTTGGCGGCGCCTGCACCGGCTGCACGCTGCGCTCGCGCACCGTGGGCGTGGTGTCACGCGGCACGATGCTGACCTCGGTGCGCGGCACGCTGACCGGCGGCACCACGAAATCCGTGCTGGCCTGCGCCACTTCGGTGGCCTGCACCGGCGACGGTGGCGGGGCCGCAAGCGGGGCCGGCTCGGCTTCGGCCGGCGGCGACGGCACGCTGGCTGTCGGAGCTGGAGCCGGTGCAGGCGCAGGCGCCGACGCGGCCGCAGGACGCGGCTCAGGTGCAGTCGCGGCCCCTGCTGTCTGGCCGGCGGCAACCTGGCCGGCCGGTGCAGCCGCAGCCGCCTCGGCACCCGGCTGATCGCCTCCGCCCTCCTGGGAGGCGCGGCCGACGAATTCCACCTGCACACGCTCGCCTTCGGCGCCCTCTGCTTCCGGTGCCGTGGTGCGGATCACCGCAACCCACAGCAGCAGCATGAAGAACAGCAGGTGCAGCAGCGCGCTGGCCAACGCCGAGGTCCAGCGCATCCAGCGCTGATCGCGCGGCGCAGCGTCCCAGTCCTGCCAGAACAACCGGCGCAGCGCCTGCCACGGCGACAGCCGGGGTGATTGGCCCGGCGCTCCAGGCAGCGGGCGCGGCAGCAATACCGCAATCACTTCGCGGGCGTGGAACGGCCGCGGCAGCGGGCCCAGCGAGCGCAGCCACAGCGCCCAGCCATAGGGCAGGCGCGTGGACTTCTCGAGGACGGCCCGTGGCTGCTGGCGGGCCAGCAGCAGTTCGATGAGTTGCTCGGCCCGGGTCAGAGGCACGCGTCAGCGGTCAGGCGACGTTGCCGCGCGGGATATACGGCGCGTGGCCGCTGTCATGGTCGGTCGCGTCGCGCACGGCGGTCACGCCCGGCACGCGGCCCATCAGGGTCTTCTCGATGCCCTGCTTGAGCGTCACGTCGGCCATCCCACAGCCCTGGCAGCCACCACCGAAGCGAAGCAGCACCACGCCGTCGGACGAGACTTCCTGCACGGCCACCT
Organism: Stenotrophomonas sp. SMYL86; assembly: GCF_036320025.1. Lineage (NCBI taxonomy): Bacteria > Pseudomonadati > Pseudomonadota > Gammaproteobacteria > Lysobacterales > Lysobacteraceae > Stenotrophomonas > Stenotrophomonas sp. SMYL86. Next base: position 100,074 of record NZ_JAWIRU010000002.1, on the reverse strand, counting down.
TGCCGCCATGCGAGGCCAGCTGCGGATTGACTTCGTTTTCCACCACCCAGTGCACGCGCTCGACCAGCGAAGCGGCATCGCCGGGGGCCTCGCCCTTGATGCGCGGCGCCTTGATGGTCAACTGCTGGGTACCGGCGGTGCCGGCGACGATGTCGATCTCGGCGCCATCGAGCCAGCCGACGCTGCTCGCATCGACGTAGAGGGTGAAGCCATCGCAGTCCACCGCCCACTCGTCACCGAGCAGGTCGGTCGGTTCGGCGAACTCCAGCCGGGCATCGGCGCGCGGGGTGCCGGGCTCGACCGCACTCAAGCGCACGCCCATGCCGGGCACGCCCTCGCGTTCGATCAGCTTGCGGAAATGGGTCTGGGCAGTGTCGGAGATCTGGATCATCAGGCTATTCTAGCCAAGTAAGCGTCAACCGCTCATTCGGTTTATACACCGTCCGGCGCATTGTTCAGTCAACACGAGGTGGAGATTCCCATGGCCGACCTGATTCCACTGGCCCAGGCCCGTTGCGTGCCGCGCAAAGGCAGCGATCACAAGCTTGGCGAAGCCCGCCTGGCCGAACTGCTGCCGCAGATTCCCGGCTGGGAGCTGAGCGAGGGCGGCCAGGCCCTGTCGCGCACCTTCCGCTTCAAGGATTACTACGCCACCATGGCCTTCGTGAACGCGCTGGCCTGGATCGCCCATCGCGAGGACCACCATCCGGACCTGGGCGTGCACTACGACCGCGCGGTCGTGCGCTTCTCCACCCACGATGTGGGCGGCCTGAGCGAGAACGACTTCATCTGTGCGGCGAAGACTTCGGCCCTGACGGAGCAACTGCCATGAACGTACGTTTGCTGAGCCTGTCCCTGATCGCTGCGACCGGCCTGGCCGGCTGTGGCGCGTCCGAACCAGCGGCACCACCACCGCCGCCGCCCACCGAAGTGGCTGCGGTGAAGACACCGCCGCCGCAGTACCCGCTTGAGCTGGCCTGCATGGGTGTGGGCGGCACCAGCACCTTCAAGGTGACCATCGGCACCGACGGCAAGCCGAGCGAAGTGGCTCTGCTGACCGGCGCCGGCAACCCCCAGCTGGACGAGCTGGCCAGGACCGCCGTACAGGGCTGGCAGTTCAATGCCGCCACCCGCAACGGCCAGCCCGTGCCGGCCACGATCCAGGTGCCGGTGAGCTTCAACCCGCCGCAACCGAAGCCGGACCAGTGCTTCGCCATCGAAGAACGCCTGCGCCGCGGCGGCTGATCGCGCGCTCCCCGACGAGGCCAGCCGACGCCCGCCTCGCCCTCCCCGCCCCGGGTTCATCCGGGGCGGTTGTCTGTTGACCAGGACCGCGTCGGTACATGCTGCAGATTCCCCCCGAAAATGTCTGGATCGCACTGGCGGTCACCCTCGCGGCCGGCCTGGCCACCGCCATCGGCAGCCTGCTGGTGCTGTTCTCGCGCCGCCCCAACCCGCGCCTGCTGGCCTTCGGCCTGGCCTTCGCCGGCGGTGCGATGGTCTATGTGTCGCTGTCGGAGATCCTCAACAAGTCCATTGCCTCGTTCGCACTGGCCTATGGCGAGCGCACCGGCTTCACCTACGGCACTCTGGCCTTCCTGCTGGGCGTGATCGTGATCGTGCTGATCGACCACTTCATCCCCAACCCGCATGACAGCCTGGACAAGCAGGACCCGGCGTTCCGCGAGAACAGCCGCGAGTACCTGAAGCGGGTTGCCCTGCTGACCTCGATCGCGATCACCGCGCACAACTTCCCGGAAGGGTTGGCAACCTTCTTTGCCACGCTGGAGAGTCCGTCGGTCGGCATGCCGCTGGCCTTCGCCATCGCCATCCACAACATCCCCGAGGGCATTGCGATCGCGGTGCCGGTGTACTTCGCCACCCAGAACAAGTTCTACGCGTTCAGTGCCAGCCTGCTGTCCGGCCTGGCCGAACCGGTGGGTGCGGCGCTTGGCTACTGGCTGCTGTCCGGATCACTGTCGCACGCCACCTTCGGCTGGGTGTTCGGGCTGATCGCCGGCGTGATGGTGTTCCTGGCGCTGGATGAACTGCTGCCGGCGGCCAAGCGCTATGCCAAGGGCCACGAAACGGTGTACGGGCTGGTGGCAGGCATGGGCACGCTGGCGATCAGCCTGGTGCTGTTCAAGTGGTGAGGGGTTTGCGGCCAACGGGCTGAGCCCCCTCGCGGCTGGTACGTCCCGCAGCATCGAGAGGTCACGGGCGGGGGCGGCTTGCAGGGGACGCCGTGAATCCGTCCCTGGGGGGGGGGGGGCCGCCAGCATGCGGGGGGCCCCCCAGCACC
>NZ_JAWIRU010000002.1:0-97762 GCF_036320025.1 Stenotrophomonas sp. SMYL86 | reverse complement strand
GCGGCCGCCCCCCCGGCCCCCCCCCCCCCCCCCCCCGCCCGCCCCCCCCCCCCCCCCCCCCCCCCCCCCCCCCCCCCCCCCCCCCCCCGCCCGTGCCCCGTCATTTTTCTGTGCGTGCCAGCCACGCGATGAAAGAATAAGAAAGCGAAGCCCGCGCTGCGCGCGCGAGTCGAGCGTCGCTCGACTCTACAAAGGCTACGTGCGGGTATGGGTCTACGCTGCGGCTGTCTGGTCCGCCTTGTAGCTAGCCGAGCACCGCAGGTCCGGCGAGGGTGAAGAGGCGCGGGTGTCTGAGCGCAGCGAGTTCCGCGCCGCCCCTCGGCGGACCGAGGAGCGCAGCGCCGGCTCGCGGATGGCGGCGTGTTTCTTTGGTTACTTTCTTTGCACGAGCAAAGAAAGTGACAAGCCCACTCATCGCAGGGAAGCGACGGCGCCGACCAAGCACCCGGCGCCGCCGAACCGCCGTCAGCGCAGCCGGTCCAGCGCCTCGACCAGCTCATCGGCCAGCGGCGCGTTCAGCACGTACGGGCTCTTGCCATCGTCCAGCGCGAACTCCAGCGAGGCCGCGTGCAGGAACAGACGCTTCAGCCCGATCTGCTCACGAAGCCGCTTGTTGACCGCAGGATCGCCGTATTTGTCGTCTCCAGCCACCGGATGCCCCAGATGCTGGGCATGCACGCGGATCTGGTGGGTGCGGCCGGTCTCGATGCGCACTTCGCAGTACGAATGGCCGCCGCGACGCTCCAGCACACGGAAGTGGCTGATCGATTCCTTGCCGATCGCGTTCACCTGCACATGACGCTCGCCGCCCTGGCGCAGGCCCACGTGCAGCGGCGCATCGACCGTCATCACGCCGTCGGGCATGCGTCCGGCCAGCAGGGTCAAGTAGCGCTTGCGGATGCCGGCGCCGTGATCTTCACGCAGCAGCGCCTGCAGTTCGCTCAGCGCGGAGCGCTTCTTGGCCACGATCAGCAGGCCCGAGGTGTCTCGATCCAACCGGTGGACCAGCTCGAGCGTCTGGCCCGGGCGCAGGGCACGCAGCGTCTCGATGGCACCGAAACTGATGCCGCTGCCGCCGTGGCTGGCCACGCCGGTCGGCTTGTTCAGGGCCAGCAGGCGGGCATCCTCGAAGACGATGGCCTGCTCCAGGCGGCGCATGAACGCCTCCGGCGGACCGGCCTTGTCTCCCTCTTCGGTGAGACGGACCGGCGGCACGCGCACCTCATCACCCGCCTCGAGCTTGCGTTCGGCCTTGGCGCGGCCACCATTCACCCGTACCTGGCCGCTGCGCACCAGCTTGTAGACCAGGCTGCGCGGGGCACCCTTCAGCTGGCCGAGCAGGAAGTTGTCCAGGCGCTGGCCGGCACGGTCGGCGGGAACGGTGATCATGCGCACGGAAGGCTTGTCGCCAGCGGGTTTGGTGGGGTCTTGGGCAGTCATCAGGCTGTTTATTCTGTTACACTCGGGGGGCGAGATAAGGGATTGATTTCGTTGGAAGTTACTCAGGGCCAGAAGCCCAGCTTCCGACGAATCCGGCACAGTGCGCGACCACCGCCCGCGGGGCGGCCATGTTAGCGGCTCACCGGCCTTCCCGGCCATCGCCGGATGCCTGACACGCAACCGTGCTGAACATGTCCCGCGTGGCGCTCCAGCCTGGCTGACAGCTGCCTGCGGCCTGTAACACCCCAAAACCCATAAGAGTGAAGCGCTCCCGCGGCCTGCCGTGGTGTCGTAGCGCTGGAAACCCAAGCCGCCCTCCCCGCGCTTGCGCGAATGGGCGGCGAACCGTGTCCAGAGGCGAAACCCCATGGCGTTCCGCGCGGTAGCCGCTTGCGAGGAACGCAACAATGAAGCGAATGCTGATCAACGCCACGCAGGCTGAAGAGCTGCGTGTTGCCATCGTGGATGGCCAGTCGTTGTATGACATCGACATCGAGCAGCCGTCGAAGGAACAGAAGAAGTCCAACATCTACAAGGGCCGGATCTTCCGCATCGAGCCCTCGCTGGAAGCGGCCTTCGTTGAATACGGTGGCGGCCGCCATGGCTTCCTGCCGCTGAAGGAAATCTCCCGCGATTACTTCCAGGCCGGTGTCGACCACAACAAGGCCGGCATCCGCGAACTGCTGAAGGAAGGCCAGGAGATCGTTGTCCAGGTCGACAAGGAAGAGCGTGGCAACAAGGGCGCCGCCCTGACCACGTTCATCTCGCTGGCCGGCCGCTACATGGTGCTGATGCCGAACTCGCCCAGCGCCGGCGGTGTCTCCCGTCGCATCGAGGGCGAAGACCGGGCCGCCCTGAAGGACGCTCTGGACAAGCTGAACATCCCCGACGACATGGGCGTGATCATCCGTACCGCCGGCGTCGGCCGCGATGCGGAAGAGCTGCAGTGGGATCTGGATTACCTGCTCAACGTCTGGCGCGCCATCGCCGAAGCCGCATTGAGCAAGCCGGCCCCGTTCCTGATCTACCAGGAATCGCGCCTGATCGTGCGCGCCCTGCGTGACTACCTGCGCGCCGACATCGGCGAGATCCTGGTGGACACCGAGGAGATGTACGAGCACGCCCGCGAGTTCATGCAGCAGGTGATGCCGCAGACCCTGCGCAAGCTCAAGCATTACAAGGACGACATCCCGCTGTTCAACCGCTTCCAGATCGAATCGCAGATCGAAGGCGCCTACGAGCGCAACGTGCGCCTGCCGTCGGGCGGCTCGATCGTGGTCGACCAGACCGAAGCGCTGACCGCCGTCGACGTGAACTCCTCGCGCGCCACCAAGGGCAGCGACATCGAGGACACCGCCTTCCAGACCAACCTGGAAGCGGCCGAGGAAGTGGCCCGCCAGCTGCGCCTGCGTGACCTGGGCGGCCTGGTGGTGATCGACTTCATCGACATGGCCTCCAACAAGCACCAGCGCGAAGTCGAGAACCGCCTCGCCAACGCGCTGAAGTACGACCGCGCGCGCGTCCAGGTCGGCCGCATCTCGCGCTTCGGCCTGCTGGAAATGAGCCGCCAGCGCCTGCGCCCGAGCCTGGGCGAGTCCAGCCAGATCGTCTGCCCGCGTTGTGACGGCCACGGCCGCATGCGCAGCGTCGAGTCGCTGTCGCTGTCGATCATCCGCGTGGCTGAAGAGCATGCGATGAAGGAGAACACCGGGCAGGTGCTGGTGCAGGCCCCGGTGGAGATCGCCAATTACCTGCTGAACGAGAAGCGCAGTGCCCTGCGCGAGATCGAACAGCGCCACGAGGCGCCGATCGTGATCGTCGCCGACGAGCAGCTGCACACCCCGCACTACACCGTCACCCGCCTGCGTGAGAACGAGCTGGGTGAAGAGAGCAACAAGCCCAGCTACCAGCGCGGCACCCCGCGCAAGCTGCCGGTGCACGCGCTGACCAAGGGTCAGCTGAACATCCCGCCGCCGGCGGTGACCCAGGTCAAGCACACCTCCCCCGCCCCGGTGCGCGAGGAAGTGGAGCCGGCCGCAGCGGCACCGGCCCCGGTCGTGGCAGCGCCGGTTGCAGCGGCCCCGAGCGGCGGCGTGATCGGTTGGCTCAAGCGCGTGTTCGGTGGCGAACCGGCGCCGGCACCGGCACCGGCGGCTCCGGTCGCCCGCCAGCAGCAGGACGGCGGTCGCAAGGACCGCAACAAGGATCGCAACAAGGACCGCAAGGACCGTCGCGACGACAACCGTGGCAACGGCGGCAACGGCAACGCGCAGCAGCAGAAGGACGGCGGCAACCGAAAGGAGCGCGGTGAGCAGCGCAGCAAGGACGGCCGCAACGGTAACAACGGCAATGCCCAGCAGCAGCCGCAGCAGGGCAAGCAGAAGGAGCCGCAGCAGAAGGATGGCCAGCAGCAGCCGCAGCAGCAGAACAAGCCGCGCAACGAGCAGCAGGGCCAGAACCCGCAGCAGCCGAAGCTGAAGCAGCCGAAGCAGCCGCGCCCGCAGCAGGACGGTGACAAGCCGGCCGAGAAGCCGCAGCGCAACGCCGCCGAAGCACCGGCCGAAGCCGTGACCGCGGCTGCAGCCGTGGCCGCCACGGCGGTCGCCGCCAATACGGTGACCGCGCAGGAAGCGACCGCGCCGGTTGCTCCGGTGGCCGCCGCTCCGGCGGAAGCCGCAGCACCGGTCGACACGACTGCCAACACCGCCAGCGAGGCCGAGGTGGTTGCGGTTGCCGGTGAAGAGGCTGCAACCGACGCCAATGGCGAGCAGACCGGCGAAGGCGCGACCCGCCGTCGTCGCGGCCGTCGCGGTGGCCGTCGCCGTCGTCGCGGTGGCGCCGAGAATGCCGCCGGCAGCGACGCCCTGGGCGATGACCAGGACGATGGTGACGACGGTGACGACGCCGACGGCGCCGAGCCGAGCGTCGACAGCACTGCCGGCACTGCGCCGGTCGCTGCTGCGCAGCCGGCCCGTTCGCAGCCGGAGTTCGACTTCGATGACGAAGTCGAACCGGCCGCTGCCGACGCCGCAAAGCCGGTCCGTGCTGCCGCCGCTGTTGCCGCCGCACCGGTTGCCGTGGTGAGCAGCGCTGTGGTCGAAGCCGCCGCCCCGGTCGTGGCTGAAGTGCAGGCCCCGGTCGAAGCTGCTGCGAAGGCTGAAGCGGTGTCCTCGCCGGTGCAGACCAGCATGCTCGATGCCATCGACGCCGCGACCCCGGCCCAGCCGGTAGCCGCTGCCGCGCCGGTGATCGAAGCAAAGCCGGTCGCGGTTGAAGCCGCCCCGGTGGTTGAAGCCGCTCCGGTGATCGAAGCGAAGCCGGCGGCGGTCGAGGCTGCGCCGGTGGTTGAAGCCAAGCCGGTGGCCGTTGAGGCCGCGCCGGTGGTTGAAGCCAAGCCGGTGGCCGTTGAGGCCACGCCGGTGGTTGAAGCCAAGCCGGTCGTCGAGCCCGTCGTGGCCGCCGAACAGCCGGTCGCTCCGGTGGCGGTGGAAGCCGCGCCGATCGAGGCCGCTGCCCCGGTCGCCGAAGCGGTGGTGACGCCGTCGATCGACCCGGTCGCCGATGGCCATGCCGACGCTGCGGCCCAGGCCGCAGAAGCCAAGACCGATGAAGAAGACGAAGAGGCCGCCAAGCGCACGCCGCCGGCGAACTGATCGCTCCTTGATCGCGTGAAAACGAAACGGCGGGGATCAATGATCCCCGCCGTTTTTGTGTGTGCGTTTGGCGCTGGCTTCGCTTTGGTAGAAGCCAACCTTGGTTGGCGCCGTTGATTGAGCGGACGCGGACACGTCCGTGCCAACCAAGGTTGGCACCCACCAGGGCACACCCCGCGCACGGTCACAGCTTTGGTAGAGGCCAACCTTGGTTGGCGCCGTTGATTCAGTGCACGCGGACACGTTCGTGCCAACCAAGGTTGGCACCTACCGGAGCCTGCTCCGTCAGGGCTTCGGTGCGAACTGCAACCGGGTCCACACGCCGTAGTGGTCCGAGGCCCAGCGTCCGCTGTCATCGGGCTGGTCGAACAGCAGCTTCGCCTCGCGCGCGACCATCTCGTCCTGCTGGAAGAAGATGTGGTCGATCCGCGACGGCGCCTGGTAATAGTGGCGGTTGAGCGTACTGACCCCGGACAGGTCGGTGTTGACGTGCACGCTGCCGTAGCTGTCGCCGTAGTGGCTGCGCAGCTCGCTCAGGTCGCCGGCATCCACCAGCGCATTGAAGTCGCCCGCGATCACCACCGGCGCACCGGCCGACGTCGTTGTGATGAAGCGCAGCAGGTCCTCGACCTGGGTGCGACGGATGCGCTGCCCACTCTCATCGCTGCGCTCGTTCAGATGCGTGGCGTAGACGTTCACCGGCGTGCCGTCGACGTCGATGCGCAGGTGAGCCACGGTGCGGTAGTCGTCCAACGGCAGCAGCAGATGATCACCACGGGCGAGGATCGGCCGCCGGGTCAGCAGTGCATTGCCGTAGCGCTTGGGTACCCCGACCGGATCGGTGGACACGAACACGTACTTGTAGCCGAGTTGGCTGGCCAGCCATTGCGCCTGGTTTCGCACGTTGCGGCGCTGGATCACCTCCTGCAGGGCAACCGCATCCGGCTGCAGGCGCTTGAGCTCGGCCAGGATGGTGCGGCGCCGGCTCGGCCAGTCTTCGCGGTCATGATGCAGGTTGAAGGTGACCATGCTCATACCCGCTGCGCTGGCAACGTCGGGCGCCACGTTCGCGGCAGCCGGCTCGGCCGCCATCACCGCGCCCGGCACTGCCAATGCAATTGCCAGCCCCAGGGCACGCACCGACGTGCGCACCCTTGCCCCCTGTTGCTTCATCGTTACTGCCCCTTGCGCTCGGCGCGGCGCACTGCGCTCGGTATGTCGATCTCAACCCGCGCCGGCAGCTGGTGCACGTGCAGTTCCTTGTTGACCCACTCGGCTGCTTCGCCGTTGATACTCGCCTCGCCCGGATCACCGGCGTATGGCCACGGCAACACCACGCCTCCCACCGGTGGCACCAGGCCCGGCTGCACCTCCAGCACCAGCTGCTTGTCGCTGCGCTGCAGGCGGTAGTTGAGCTGGCCCTGCGGCGTGCGCAGGCCTTGCACGGCGATGCCCTCGCCCTGCAGCCACGCGGTCGGTACGCCGGCGGCCAGCACCAGTGACTCGTCCATGTCGCGGTTGTAGGCGAACATGTCCAAGGCCGAGCGCACGAAGTCCGAGGCCACCCAGGCATGCGGCAGGTCACCGACGAAGAACGGCCTGCGCGGCGTGCGCGAAACCACTTCGGCCCACTGGTTCCAGGCCTGCGGTGCGCGGTCCTTGAAGAAGAACTCGGTGGCCTGCCACGCGCGATCGCGCCAGCCCAGGCGCACGAACGCGGCCACGTTGCGCCACTCGTACGGGGTGTAGTCCTTCCACTCGCGCTTGCCGTCGCGACGGGCAACGAACTCGTTCCAGTAGCGTTCGAAGGTCGCCTCCAGCGCTTGCTGCGGCAACCTGCCCTGTTCGCCGCCCGGGGCCAGTGCGATGGTCGTCGACGTCGCGTCGAAGTCACCCAGCTCGGCCGAGCCCGGCAGGTAGTCGATGTTGTGCTGCTGCATCGCGGACAGCAGCGAGGCCTGCAGATCATCCCGGAACTGGTCGCGCGACTCGGCGATCTGCATCGCCTCGACCTTGCCCAGCTGGGTCGCCAGCAGGGCCGCGTCCTTGTAGCCGCGCAGTGCCCAGAAGTTGTCCCAGTACGAGTGCATCGGCTTGGCCGAATAGCCTTCGTGGCTGATCGAGGCCGGCATCATGCCGTAGAAGGCCGGGTTGCGTGCGCGGTTCTCCTCGGTGCGCTCGCTGGCGCGCAGCTGCTCCATGTAGCCGTAGGCGCCCTGTACATGCGGCCACATCAGCTCGGTGAAAGTGCTGTCGCCGGTGTAGCGCCCGTACTCGGCGATGCTGTAGATCAACTCGCCATGGCTGTCGTTCTCCGGCACCGGGTCGCTGCCGCGGGCATCGACGCAGCACGGCACCTTGCCGTTCTCGAACTGATACGGCGCATACCAGTTGATGTAGTCGCGCACCGCATCACTGCGGCCCATGCGCAGCAGGCCCTCGGAAATCATCGCGCCATCGCGGATCCAGCTGCGCGCATACGAACGCGTGCCCGGCTGCAGGCGTGGGCCGACGCGCGAGATCAGCATGTGCGCGACCGCGGTGCGCAGGGTATCCACCAGCGCCTGGCCCGCAGCCGGCACCTGCAGCGAGACCACGCCCAGCTTCTTGCGCCACTGCTCGGCCACCTGCGCCTGCGCCTTGGCCACGTCCAGCGCCTGCGGTGCCCAGCCACCGGTCTGTGGCAGCACCACCGCCACTTCACGGCTCTGGCCGGGCTCCAGCTTGATCGTGTACATCAGCGCACCCGACGCCATGCCGGTGCTGTCCTTCACCGCTGTGGGCGCCGGGTACGTGCCGCTTTCCAGATGCATCGCATCAAGCTTGCCGTCGAACGTACTGGCAAAGCGCGCGTCCGGCACCTGCAGCGGGTAGATGCGCGGCTCACCGTTGACCCGCACCAGCTGCTCACCCACGTCCAGTGCATCGATGCGGCTGAAACCACCGACGGTGTTGAGGAACTGGGTGGGCGGGTTGACCTGCCACGGGCGGATCGCCAGCGCCAGGGTGTACTCGTGCGCGACCTTGTCCGGATTGCTCAGGCGGTAGCGGCCGATCAGCTGCGCGCGCTCCGGCGTACCCTGCACGAAGCTGGTCACTGCCAGGCCGACCTTCTCATGCACCCAGTCGACGCTGGCGATCGGCAGGTAGTGATCCTGCAGCGACTGGGTGATGGCCACCTTCGACCAGTCCAGCAGCTTGCCATCGAGGCGGATGAACGGCTCGATGCTGAAGCTGCCCTTGGCCGGCTCCAGTGCGCCATCCTCACTGATCAATGCCTGTTCCTGGCCACCATCAAGGCCGAGCAGGGTCCAGTACGGCTGCTCGCCCACATAGGCACGAGGCAGCGAGCCCCGTGGCAGGTCGGCGGCGACCGAGGACAGGAATGCGTTCGGGGTGGAAGCAAAGGCCAGCGGCTTGAGCGCGATGTCGCGGATGCCGTAGCGCCAGTTCGGGCCGTCCTGCAGATCGAAGCGCACGTAGCGCGCATCGGTGTCCGGCAGCGCCAGCCAGTCGCGGCCACCGGCACCACTGGTGACTTCGCGCACGGTGCGCCAGTCGCGGCCATCCTCGGAGGTGCGCACGGTGTAGCGGCGGGCTTCCAGGTTCGGCAGCCAGTCGATCACCGCACCACCGATCTCGCGGCTCTTGTGCAGGTCCAGGCTGATGGTCTGTTGCTTGACGCCACCGCTGATCCAGAACGTATCGCTCTTGCCGTCAATCATGCGGTCCTGCAGCGCGGTGGCGGTATCAGCGATAACCGACGGCACCAGCGCCGAGTCATCCTGGGCTGGCAGGCCCTGCAGGGTCAGCTTGTCGAAGCACACTGTGCCGCGGCCGCCGACCTTGCTGTAGATCGTGAACTCGACCGCAGCGCTGCGTGCCATCTCTTTCTCGGGCGACGGCCCCCACGCCTTGTCGATCTGGCGACGGCGATATTCGACCGGCGTCCACGCCTTGGGGAAACTGTAGCCGGGACGATTGACCCACCAGACGTTGTCGCCGCTGGCATCGATCAGCTTGAACTGCAGGTCGTTGCCCGGTGAATCACCGCGCAGCTGGAAACCGAAACGGTAATTGACCGGGTAGTCGATGTTCAGCGCGCGGCGGATGCCGACGTAACCGGAGACATCGTGGAAGTCATAGTCCAGGCACAGCGCGCGGCCACCACCGGCGCCGCTGACCGGCCGCAGCGATCCGCTGACCTGGTCGGACAGCACCAGCTTCCAGGCTGCGATGTCGTCGAAGTCGTCCAGCACCTTCGGTGCCGGCAGCGCCGGTGGTGCGGCGATCGCCAGGGAGGTCCACAACAGGCCCAGTCCAACGGCGATCGCTCGCTTCATCCTTTGACGCTCCCCAGCAACAGACCTTGGATGTAGTACCGCTGCAGCACCAGGAACAGCGCCAGCACCGGAACCACGGTGACCACCGCGCCGGCCATCATCATTTCCACGTCCATGATGTGCTCGCGCGAGAGGGTGGCCAGCGCCACCGGCAAAGTGTAGTGCTCCTGGTCGGTCAACACGATCAACGGCCACATGAAATCGTTCCATGCGCCCATGAAGGTGAAGATCGCCAGGGTCACCAGCACCGGCTTGAGCATCGGCAGCACGATCTGGAAGAAGATCCGCAGCTCCCCTGCCCCGTCGATGCGGGCCGCTTCCAGCAGTTCGTCCGGAATGGAACGCGCGTACTGGCGCACCAGGAAGATGCCGAACACGCTGGCCAGCGCCGGCACGATCACGCCGCCGAAACTGTTGACCAGACCGAGCTGCTTCATCAGCAGGAACAGCGGCAGCATCGCCACCTGGGCCGGAATCACCAGCGCCGCCATCAGCACCTGGAACAGGCGCTCGCGGCCGACGAAGTTCAGCTTGGCGAAGGCATAGCCGGCCATGGTGTTGAGCAGCAGCGAACCCAGGGTGATGCCGACCGACACCAGCAGGCTGTTGGCGAAGTTGCCGCCCATGCCGGTGCGCGCGAACAACTCATGGTAGTTGCGCGTGGTGATGCTGGACGGCAACAGCGGCGGCGGGAAATGGGTCGCCTCGCCCTGCGGCATGAACGAAACCGAGAGCATCCACAGCAGCGGTGCCAGGCTGACCAGGGCCAGCACCAGCAACGTACCATTGATCAACCACGGGTACCAGCGCGACTGGCCGATTTCACGACTCATACCAACTGCCTCTTGCGGCCGAAACGCAGCATCACGGTGGTCACCGCCAGGATGATCAGGAACAGCAGGAACGCCACCGCGGAGGCGCGTCCCAGGTTCCACCACTTGAAGCCTTCCTCGAACATGAAATACAGCACGCTGACGGTGCTCTGCAGTGGGTCGCCGCGGGTCATCACATACGGTTCGGCGAACAGCTGGAAGTAGCCGGACACGGTGATCACGCCGACCACCAGCAGCACCGGGCCGAGCATCGGCAGGGTGATGTGCAGGAACTGCTTCCAGCGCGAGGCACCGTCGATGCGGGCGGCCTCGTACAGGTCATGCGGGATGGCCTGCAGGCCGGCCAGGAAGATCACCATGTTGTAGCCGAAGTTCTTCCACACTGCGAACAGCATGATGGTCGGCATCGCCCAGTTGGGATCACCCAGCCAGTCGATCGGGCTGATGCCCAGGTGGCCCAGGCCGTAGTTCACCAGGCCGTAGCTGGTATGGAACAGGTAGCGCCAGATCACCGCCACTGCCACCAGTGTGGTCACCACCGGCGCGAACAGCGCGGTGCGGAACAGCGCCTTGAAACGCGCGGCAGGTGCATTCAGCAGCATCGCTGCGCCCAGCGACACACCGATCGACAAGGGCACGCCGATCAACACGAAGTAGGTGGTGTTCCACAGCGACTTCCAGAACATCGGCGTCTGCAGCAGATCGATGTAGTTGCCGAGGCCGACGAAGCGCAGGTTGCTGCTGTCGGCCAAGGCATACAGGTCGAAATCGGTCACGCTCAGCGCCAGCGCCGAGGCGACCGGCAGGCCGAAGAACATGCCCAGCACGATCAGCGAGGGACCGGCGAAAACCCAGCCGGCAAGCGAGGTACGTTTCATTGCGCGCTCCCGGCGGCCACGGCACTGCTCGATTGCGGCGACGGCACGCGCTGCTGCAGGCGTTGTTGTTCATGCATCCAGCGGCGCTTGGCCAGCACCTTGTCCACGCGCTGGTCCAGTTCTTCCACGGCCTTGTCCTGCGGCAGCCCGCCGCGCACCACCTTCTCGGTGACGATGCGCATTTCCTGCACGATGCGCTCCCACTCAAGCACCTTCGGCGTCGGCTTGACCCGCTCCAGCTGGTCACGGAACGCAGCGGCCAGCGGATCGTTGGCCAGCGACGGCGCGTTCCAGGTACTGCGGCGCGGCGGCAGGTCGCCGATGATCGAATGGAAGCGCGCCTGGATTTCGGGTCGCGACAGGAACTCGATCAGCTTCCACGACGCCTCCTTCTGCTGCGACTTGCGGAAGATCACCAGGCTGGTACCACCGGCAATACCGGCGCCCGGGCCGTCCGGACCCGGCAGCGCGGCCGTACCCCACTGCCCTTCCAGTTCCTTCGGCTGCAGCTTCTTGAACTCGCGGATGTTCCACGGGCCGGAAATGTAGAACACGTTGAAGCCACGGAAGAACTCATCCCAGACGTTGGAAATCTGCGTCTCGGACATCTTCGGCGCCCAGCCCTGCTCGAACATGTTGGCGTAGAAGGCCAGCGTGCGACGGAAGCCCGGGCTGGCGAAATTGCCGCGGGTGTCGTCGTCGCGCAGCAACGGATCAGGCTGCTGCAGTGCCAGCGAAAGCTGCTGCTCGAACTCGTTGATCGGCATCAGCACCGCATAGCGGTTCGGGCCCTGCATGCGCTTGATCGCCGCCATCTGCTCGTCCCACTCCTGCCAGGTGCGCGGCGGGTGGTCGTAGCCGGCCTTGGCCAGCAGGTCCTTGCGGTAGTAGATCAGGCGGGTATCGACATACCACGGCACGCCTACCAGTTCGCCGTGGATCACATTGGTATCCCAGATGCCCTGGAAATAGTCCTTCGGGTCGACCACGGTGGAGCGCTGCACGAACGGCTGCAGCGGCGTCAGCGCGTCCAGTTCGGCGAACTCCGGCACCCAGGTGTTGCCCAGCTGGCACACGTCCGGCAGGCCGTCCGCGGCGAACGCGGTCAGCAGCTTCTCGTGCGCGGCGGTCCACGGAATGTTCTGCACATCCACCTTGATGCCCGGATTCTCGGCCTCGAATTCATGGATCAGCTCGCTGACCACCTCCGCCTCGCGTCCCATCGCCCAGAAGCGCACGGTGGTGGTGCCCGGTTCGGTACGGGCGCAGCCGGCCACGGCCAACACGGCCAGGGCAGGCAGCGCCCAGCGGCGCAGGCGGTCGATCCAGTTCGGCATCGGGTTACTTGCCCTGGCCTGTATTGCGGTTGGCATTGTTCTTCTGTTCCTGCGCGGCAGCCGCGCGTGATTCGGCGATACCCACCGCGCGTGCCGCCGCGGCCTTTTCGTCTTTCTGCAGTTCCAGCGGCTGGAACGAACCTTCCGGTGCCAGCCAGCCACCGCTGAACCCGGCCCGTTCCAGGCCCTTGCGGATGTACGGGTTCTTCTTCATCACTTCCCAGACGAAGTCATCGCGGTAGTTGGCGATCATGGTCAGGATCGGGCCCTGGTCGATGGCGATGTAATCGCTGGCGACCCAGCCGCGATCCGGCACCAGGCGGCCGGTCTTGATCGGGATGTCGTAGTTGAAGCTGGGGTTGAACGAATCCAGGAAACCGTAGCTGGAATAGATGTAGTCGCCGTAGCGCTTGTGCATTTCCAGCGTAGCCGGGATCACCTGCTCGGGCGCGAACACCACCGAGGCGATCGCGGCGGTGGGGGCAATGGTGCCGTCATCGAAGTTCTCGCGCAGGCCGGCGCCGCGCGAGGAGTAGTGGCGGAACTGGCGCTGCTCGCCGCGGTACTCCTGGGTGGTGTTCTGCGGGCCGTCGCTGGCGGTCAGGCCCCATACGTTCTCGCCATAGTCCTTCCACTGCATCGGGTTGGCGATGGCGTACTCGCGCTGGGCCAGGGCAGCCGAGCGGCTGTTGAGGAAGTAGGTGCTGCCGCGCTCGCGCATGTACGCGTCCTGGATGTCGCGGAAGTCGATCCAGACATGGCTGTACTGGTGGCCGAACAGCGGGCCGAACGACAGGTATTCCTGGCCCTGGTAGACGCCCCAGTCGTTGTCGTAGGTGCGCGTCCACACCGTCCACGCATCCGGGCTGACCGGGTGCGTCGGCGAACCCAGGGCAAGGATGTAGACCATCATCGCCTCGTTGTAGCCCATCCAGTCGTGGTCGATGAAGCCGCTCTCCGGGAACCAGCCCATCGAGATCAGCGGCGCACGCTGCTGCAGCCACGGCCAGTCGACCTTCTTGTACAACGTGTCGGCGATCTGGCGGATCTCCTTCTCGCGCGGATCGTCACCGTCGTAGTACGACTGCGCGAACAGCACGCCCATCATCAGCAGCGCGGTATCCACCGAGGACAGTTCAACCCAGCTGTCGTAGCGACGCCCTTCCTGCATGTCCAGGAAGTGGTAGTAGAAACCCTTGTAGCCGGCCTTGCCGGTGCGCTGCGGGCCCATCGGCACGTCGCGGAAGAACTTCAGCGTGGTCAGGGTGCGGTCGATCGCCTGGTTGCGGCTGACCCAGCCGTTCTCGATGCCGATCGGATAGGCGGTCAGCGCGAAGCCGACCGAGGCGATGCTGGCGAACGGCCGCGACGGATAGCGGTCCGGGGTCAGGCCGTTGATCTCGTTGGTGGTATCCCAGAAGAACTGGAAGGTACGGCGCTCGATGTCATCGAACAACGGCGGCAGCACCGGCTTCATCGGCCGCGGCGGTGCGTCGGCCTCGATCAGGATCACCGGCGGCCGCGGCTTGGCAGGTTCCTGCTGGGCCGGCTGGCAGGCGGCCACGGCCAGGCTCAACGCTGCGGCGGACAACAGATGGCGTGCCTGCATGGCGCGATTTCTCCGGTGGTCTGATCGATGGGAAAGCATACCGTCCAATGATCTGAAATCGTTTACAAGATGCGTTCTGAAAAAACCACGAAAAACGTGGTTTGACACCGCGATCATTGCCCATGCCGCTGCCGCCTGGCCGGCAGCGGCATGGGCAATGGACCGGCACGGGGCCGGCCATTGCCTTTTTTCTTCCTGCCGATGCCGCCGGCGGAGCGGCGGCATCGGGGTATTGCTTCAGGCGGATCCGCTTAGAAGCGGAAGCCCACTTCGGCCTTCACCTGACGCGGGGTACCGATCACATCGCCGGTCTCGTTGTAGCTCACCAGCAGCTTGCCATCGCTCTTCACGTAGTTCAGGTTCGAGAAGTTGTCGAAGTTGAGCACGTTGATGATGTCGATACGCGCATACAGCTCGGTATCGCCGGCCAGCTTGAAGGTCTTGGTCGCCTGCAGGTCCAGCGAGCGGTAGCCGAAGATCTTGCCACCGAGCAGGAAGCGGCCATTGCCACCCGGAGTACCCGCGGCCGGAGTCGGCAGGCAGTTGGCAGTGCCAGCCTGCGCGATGCAGGACCAGTCATTGCCCGGGGTAGGCGTGGCCAGGGTCAGCTTGCCACCAAAGGTGATGCCCCAGAAGCCGTCATACGAGCCGGTGACCACCAGGCGATGGCGCGGCGCGCCGTTGGACTTGATGGTCGGGTACTCACCGATGGTGCCGCGATCGAACGAGTAATGCTCGTTGATGTTTCGGTTGTGACGCGCGTTGGTCCAGGTATAGGCGATCGAGGTGCCCCAACCGCTTTCCTTGCTGTACGGCTTCTGCGCCGACAGCAGCACCTGGGTGGAACGGGTCTTGATGCCCTGCTGGCCGATGATCAGGCTGCCGAAGCCCGGAATGTTGCAGTTCCACGGTTGGCCGTAGGTCGGCTCCTTGGCACCACACAGCATCTGGTTATCGAAGAAGTTGCCGTTGTTGAAGCGGTTGCCCAGGGTGAATGCAAAGCCATCATAGGTCAGCGTGCGAGAAATCGTCGCGTCGGTCAGCCACTCACCGAACTGGTTGCTCATGCCCAGGCTGAACTGGTCGGCGTACGGCACCTTCATGTTGTTGTTCAGCAGATCGACTTCCATGCCTTCATTGCTGGTGGAACCCAGCAGTGCCTGCACGTTCTCGATGCCGTTCATCAGGTTCGGGTTCCAGTCAAAGCACGGAGTCTGGCCGTACATGCAGTTGCCGGTGGCCGGGTTGCGGAAGTAAACGGTCGGCTGCGGCAGTGCCAGCTTGGTGGTTTCCAGTGCCAGGTTGTCGAACAGGTCGCGGTCATAGGAACGGCCGGCGCCACCATGGAACACGTGCCGTTCGTCGGCATTGACGTCATACGAGAAGCCCAGGCGCGGCTGCCAGGCGTTCTTGAAGTTCTTGCGGTTGTGGCCGGTGCTGATGTAGTCGTTGACGTTCAGCCCGCTGAGCGCCAGCGTCTGCGCATAGGTCTGGGACACGCCCGCCGGCGCGTTCGGATCCTGCGAGAACAGGGCCTTCACGACCTCCGGCGGGGTCACGAAATCGGTGTAGACCGGGTTCTTTTCGTAGTCCCAGCGCAGGCCGATATTCAGCTGCAGGTGGTCATTGACCTGCCAGTCGTCCTGGATGAACAAGCCGATCTGCTTGACCTTGGCGCGCACTTCGGACTGCACGCCGGTGACGCCGGTGCTGGCCTTGGTGAACTGCGCCTTATACGGCGTGCTCGAGGGGAACGCCGGGTTGTCGATGGTGTAGGAGAACTGAGGGTTGATCTGCGCCGCGTCGGAAGCGTACAGGTCGATCTGCTTGTACTTGGCGCCCATCTTGATGGTGTGGTCACCCGCCCACTGCAGGCCGTCCAGGGTCAGGTTGTCCTCGATCGCCCAGCCCTTCTGGCCCTTCACCTGCGAGGCGAAGGCATCAGCCGCGCCAACCTGGACGAGTGTCTTCTCCTGCGGGCGGTTGGCGTCCGAGTCGCCGAAATCCGGTGCGGTGTAGATGATGCCGTTGCCCATGGTCAACGGCAGCGGATTGTTGAAGGCCTCCTCGTGGGTCACCATCAACTCGTTGTAGAAACGCTCACCGCTGTGGTTCCAGCGCAGCGCATAACGGCGGTCGGTGTTGTCCACGACCTTGCCGTGTACCTTCGCGGTCTGGCCACTGAACTGCTGCTGGGTTTCGTCGCGGTCCTGGAAGGTCAGTTCGATGCGATCGTTGTCAGTCGGCTCGAAGTCGATCTTGGCGAAGATCAGGTCCTGCTGGAACGGCTGGCTGGCCGGGCCGAGACCTGCGAGACCATCGGCGGGCAGATTGGCGGCCGACGGAGTGACGGCACCGTCCGGCGCGATGGTCACCGGCAGATCGAAGCGCTTGGCTTCATAGGTGACGAAGAAATGGGCCTTGTCCTTGATGATCGGGCCACCCAGCGCGAAGCCGTATTCCTTCTCGGCCGAGTCTTCCTTGCTCTTGCCCGGCTGGCGTTCGGCCGGGGTCATCGCACGCATGCTTTCGTTGGTATAACGGTAGAAGGTCTCACCCTTGAACTCGTTGGTACCCGACTTGGTTGCAGCGGTGATCGCGGCGCTGGACACCTGGCCGTACTCGGCCTTGTAGTTGCCGGTGATTACCTTGTACTCACCGATGGCCAGCTGCGGGAACGGGTTGCCCGCACTGCCGGACTGGCCGGAGATGCCGCCACCCTTCACGTAGCTCTTCTGGCCCACACCATCGATATAGACGTTGGTGCCGTCGGAGTTGGTGGCACCGCCACGCAGCGAGGTGTTGCCCTTGGCATCGCGGGTGAAGATCATGCCCGGCACCGCGTCGGCGAACTCCAGGAAGTTGCGCGAGACCTGCGGCGTGGTCTGGATCTGCTGCAGGCTGACGGTCTTGCCGACTTCGGACGTGCGCACTTCCTGCAGCAGGGTCGGTGCGACAACGTTGACGGTGTCCAGGTTGGTGGCCGCGGTCGAACCCGGGGTGCTGCTGGCGGCACCGGCGAAGTTCAGGGTAGCAGTCGAGGCCACAGTGACGGTGACCTTCTGCGACTGGCCGTTGGCGACCACGTCATAGGTGCCCGGGTCCAGGCCCATCAGCGAGTAGCTGCCATCGGCACGGACGGTGCCGCGACGGACGGTGCCGGTGGCCAGGTTGGTGGCGGTCACTTCGGCGCCGGCCTGGGCGCCGGAAACCTGGCCGCGCAGGCTGGCATTGGCCGACTGCGCCATGACGTTCGGAGCGGCGGCCAGCATCAGGCAGCTGACCAGTGCGGTGCTCAGCAGCCGGCGCGCCGGCGTGCGGAAGGTGGTATGCATCATCAACTCAATCTCCGGGTGGCGGTAACCGCTCGCGCGGTCCCTGCGATCAATCAAAAAAGAAGGAACGCCTCTGGCTTCAATGGCCCGATGGCGGAGTGGTGGAATCGCGAACTATCAAGCGGGGAACCAGGGTCTGCTTGTCCCCTGTCCCGTCCGTGGAGGTGCCGTCCATCAACTGCAGCAGGCGCGTCATGGCCCGGTCGCCGAGCTCGGCGATGCTGACCTGCATGGTGGTCAGCGACGGGTGGACGAAACGCGCCAGTGGAATGTCATCGAAACCCGCCAGGGCGACATCGGTCGGAACACGGACACCGGCCTGCGTGAATGCATACAGGCATCCCAGGGCCATCATGTCGTTGGCGGCGAACACGGCATCAGGCAGCGCTCCGGCTGCCAGCAACTCCTGACCGGCGCGATGGCCGGAAGCTTCGTCGAAATCACCGGGCAGCTCGATGCCCTCGGCGCCACCGCCAAAAGCCGCCAGCGCGTCACGGAAGCCGCGCAGGCGCTCGCGCGCGTCGAAGTTGAGATCCGGGCCAGAAATGAAAGCGATGCGACGGTGGCCGGCGTCAAGCAGATGGCGGGTCATCGCCATCGCACCGGCATGGTCGTCGATGCTCAGCACCGGGTGGTCCTGCCCGGGCAGATAGGTGTTGATCAACACCGTCGGCAACGACTGCGGCAGGTTGTCGGTCAGGAAACCGGGGCTCTCGGCATAGGGCGAGAGCACCAGCAGGCCGTCGACGCGGCCGCGCATGGCGCGCAGGGCCGCGCCCTGCTGCTCCTGGTCACCGTGGTAGCTGGACACCAGCAGGTGCTGGCGACGGCTACGGGCGACATTGTCGATGCCACGCATCAGTTCGGAGAAGAATTCGCCGTACAGGTCAGGCAGTACCACGCCCACCGTATTGGTGCGGCGGCTGCTCAGGCTGCGGGCGGCGGCGTGCGGGGTGTAACGCAGCCGTGCGGCCACCTCCAGCACAAGCTGGCGGACCGGTTCGGCGACATTTTCATGCCCGTTGAGCGCGCGGGAAACCGTGGCCACGGAGACCCGGGCTTCGCGAGCGACGTCTTTGATTGTGATAGCTGCCTTGTTCACGAAGCCGCCCTCCACGGCTTGGACCTACCAGCATTGGCGCGGAATGTAAGCGTTTCCATCTGGGCTTGTAAACAGTCCGTTAGGCGAATGTCCCGAAATGGACATGGAAATCTGTCTGCAGCGAGCCCCCGCAGGGACCCGCCAGGACAGCGTGGGACAAGGGCTCAGCCCTGTTCTGACGGGGTCTGCGCGCGGATGGACAACGCGTGGATATCGGTCTCCATCATCGTCCCCAGCGCGGCGTACACCGCGCGATGCCGGGCCAGCGGGCCCAGGCCGGCGAAGCGTTCACTGACCACATGTACGTTGAAATGGCCGCGGCCATCGCGCGCACCGGCATGGCCGGCGTGGCGATGGCTGTCGTCCTCGATCTCGAGCACGCTCGGCGCCAGCGCATGCTGCAGCGCATCACGCATTCGCGAGATCCGTTCCGCGTTCACGGCAACACCTTCCGGAACGGTCGCACCTGCACGCGGGTGTAGACGCCGGCGGCCACGTACGGGTCGGCGTCGGCCCAGGCCTGGGCCTGCAGCAGCGACTCGAACTGCGCGATCACCACCGAGCCGCTGAAACCGGCCGGGCCGGGGTCTTCACTGTCCACCGCCGGGCAGGGGCCGGCCAGCAGCAGGCGTCCCTCGTCGCGCAGCGCGTGCAACCGCGCCAGGTGTTCCGGCCGCGCCTGCAGCCGCTGCGCCAGCACATCCTGGCCGTCATACCCTTCGATCACATACCACACCGGCATTTCCTCGCTTGCGTTGTCGGGTCCGCAGATTCTAGCCAATGCGGCCCCTGCCCCGGCCCGGCTGGACACTGGCGCAACAAAGGCTTACCCTAGACTCCATTGCACGTGGCTGGATGCAGCAGCCCGTCGGTTTTTGCGGCCAACGCAGCCCCCGACGACCGTCCCGCTGCTTCAAACCGGACCACCTGGCCGGGCCACGTAGACGACCTCCCCGTAGTTCCGTCGCTGCCGTTTCCTGCGGCGCGTCCTGCTGTTTGATATGTGTGGAATCGCGCCGATCCCGGCGTGTCTGGTGCCCTGGGGCTCCGTGGCGTTGGCCCGGCAAACCCGGTGCCGCGACTGGTCCGTTGCAATCCTGATGTCCATTAGATGACTTCCGAACTCGCGCTCGACGCGAACCCGCCAACCCGGCCGCCCGCCCCCCAGCAGCAGGAAATGCCGCTGGCCGTGGTGCATGGGCAACCGGTCCTGCAGATTCCGCAGGACCTGTACATTCCGCCGGACGCGCTGGAAGTCATCCTGGATGCCTTCGAAGGCCCACTGGACCTGCTGCTGTACCTGATCCGCCGCCAGAACCTGGATGTCCTGGACATTCCCGTCGCCGAGATCACCCGGCAGTACGTGGAATACATCACCGTGATGCGCGAGCTGCGCTTCGAGCTGGCCGCCGAGTACCTGGTGATGGCCGCGATCCTGGCCGAGGTGAAGTCGCGCATGCTGCTGCCGCGCCCGGTCAGCGAGGAAGGCGATGAGGCCGACCCGCGCGCCGAGCTGGTGCGCCGGCTGCAGGAGTACGAACGCTTCAAGCAGGCCGCCGAGGACATCGACGCCCTGCCCCGCCAGGACCGCGACACCAGCCTGGCCCATGCCTTCATGCCCGAACGCGCTACGGTGAAACTGCCGCCGCCGGTGGATCTGAAGGAGATGCTGCTGGCGCTGCACGACGTGCTCAAGCGCGCCGAGCTGTTCAGCGGCCACGCCATCAAGCGTGAGGCACTGAGCGTGCGGCAACGCATGGGCGAAGTGCTGGGACGCCTGGAAGATGGCAAGTTCTATCGTTTTGAAGGCTTGTTCACGGCCGAAGAAGGCAAGCTGGGCGTGCTGGTCACGTTCCTGGCGGTGCTGGAACTGGCCAAGGAACAGCTGCTGGACATCGTCCAGGAAGAACCGCTGGCGCCGATCTACGTGAAATCGCTGGCCGCCGGCAACACCAACGCCCCGCTGCAGTTCAGCAGCGAGTTCGACGACAACGACGCCGCCAATGCGGACGAGTGAGCGCTGACTGCCGATGGATCAATCGCTGATCGACCGCATTGTCGAGGGTGCCCTGTTGGCCTCCAGCCAGCCGCTCACCCTGGCCCAGCTGAAGGACCTGTTCCCGGAAGAGGAACCGGCACCGCCGGGCAGCATCGAACGCGCACTGGAACGGCTGCGCGAAGCCTGCGAAGGCCGCGGCGTGGAACTGGTCGAGGTCGCCTCCGGCTTCCGCTACCAGGTCACCGGCGAAGTGCATGGCTGGATCAGCCGGCTGTGGACCGAACGCAAGACCCGTTACACCCGCGCCACCCTGGAAACCCTGGCGCTGATCGCCTACCGGCAGCCGATCACCCGCGGCGAGATCGAGCAGGTGCGCGGCGTGGCGGTCAGCAGCAACATCATCCAGGCGCTGGAAGAACGCGAGTGGATCCGCGTGGTCGGCCACCGCGACGTACCCGGCAAGCCGGCGCTGTTCGGCACCACCAAGGGCTTCCTGGATTATTTCGGCCTGAAGCGATTGGATGAGCTGCCGCCACTGTCGGAACTGAAGGACCTGGGCGAGCTGGAACCCCAGCTGTCCCTGGACCGCGATGCACCGGCGGCGGCAAGCGCCGATGGCCCTGACCTCTCGGCCGGCGCCGAAGGCGCTGCCGCAAACGATGATGCCGGCCAGGCCGGCAGTGACACCCCTGATTCCGTCGATGCAGCCCCTGCGTCGGCCTCCGATGAGCAAGCACCTTCGCCCTTCGATGATGGGCACCCCGATTCCGCGCCGGGCGAGCGCGCGGTGCCAGTGAACGAACGCGAAGACAACGCCGTCGCGATGACGACCGTGGCTGTTGACCAAGCCGATTCCGAACCAGAGGCCGACCTCGAAACCGTCGGCCGGAGCAAAACTGATGAGTGACACCCCTCGCAAGCTGTCGTTGAACAAGCTCTCGCTCAAGCGCGAAGCCACCTCCGAACAGTTCAAGTTGGAAGAACGCCTGCACAAGGTGCTGGCACAGGCCGGCCTTGGCTCGCGCCGCGCGCTGGAACAGCGCATTGCCGAAGGCCTGGTCAAGGTCAACGGTGAAGTCGCGCAGACCGGCATGTCGGTCAAGAGCGGCGACAAGATCGAACTGGATGGCCGTGGCTTCGTCGCCACCGCCCTGGCCGAGCCGTCGCGCGTGCTGGTCTACAACAAGCCGGAAGGCGAAGTGACCACCCGCGATGATCCGGAAGGCCGCCCGACCGTGTTCGAATCGCTGCCGCCGCTGAAGGGCGCGCGCTGGATCGCGATCGGCCGCCTCGACATCAACACCACCGGCCTGCTGCTGGCCACCACCGACGGTGAACTGGCCAACGCCATGATGCACCCGTCGTTCGAGGTCGAGCGCGAATACGTGGTGCGCGTGCGCGCGCCGGAAGGCGAGGAAAAGGTCTCCGACGCCATCGTCGACCGCCTCACCCGTGGCGTCGCGCTGGAAGACGGTCCGGCCAAGTTCGACGAGATCGAACGCATCGGCGGCACCGATTCGCACGACTGGTTCCGCGTCGTGGTGAAGGAAGGCCGCAACCGCGAAGTGCGTCGCCTGTGGGAGTCGCAGGGCTGCCAGGTCAGCCGCCTGAAGCGCACCCGCTACGGCAAGGTGAGCCTGCCGCGCGAACTGGCCCGTGGCCATTCAGTGGAACTGGGCACCGCGCAGGTGGAAGCCCTGCGTGCGCAGCTGAAGCTGGAAGAAGGCGCACCGTCGGCACTGACCCTGCAGCCGGTGATCGGCCAGCGCCGTGCCGCCAAGACCACCGTGCGCGTGCGCGAAGGTGGCCGCGGCAACGCCTACGTCAACGGTCACAACACCGCTGACGAAGGCCGCGAGCTGCGTCGCTTCGACAACGTCCGCGAAGACCGCGGCCGTGGTCGCGGCGGCAAGGGCGGCGGCTTCAAGGGCGGCCTGACGGTCAGCGGCGAAGCGGCGGCCAAGCAGTCGCAGAAGCCGTTCAAGCAGCGTGCCCAGAAGAACGATCGTTCGCTGCCGGAAGGCAACCCGGCCGCGTTCCGCACCTGGTACGTGCCGGATGGCGTGAGCACCGGCCCGAGCGGCCATCGCAATGCCGGTCCGGGCGCACGTGGCCCGGGTGCCCGTGGTCCGGGCGCAGGCGGCCAGGGCCGTCCGTACGGCAAGCCGAAGGGTCCGGGTGCTGGCGCCGGTGGCGGCCAGGGCCGTGGCGGCTTCGGCGGTGAAGGCCGTGGCGGCGCAGGCGGCCAAGGTCGTCCGGCCGGCGCGGGCAACCGCTCGCAGGGCCAGGGCAACAAGCACCCGTACGGCCATCCGGGCAATGCCCCGAGCTTCCCGTCCGACCACGCCACCCCGGGCTTCAACCCGTATGGCAGCCCGAAGCCGGCGCAGGGCGCCCGTCCGGGCGGTCGCGGTCCGGGCGGTGGCAACAACCGTGGCCCGGGCGGTAACCGTGGTCCCGGTGGTCCGGGTGGCAACCGAGGCCCGGGCGGCCCCGGTGGCAACCGCGGTCCGGGCGGCCCGCGCCGCAGCGGCCCGCGCGGCGGCTGATCAGCGATCCGACTGAAATGAAAAACCCCAGCTCCGGCCGGGGTTTTTCTTTAAAAAGGGGACGGAGGGGATTAAGTCGTTTTTGCCACGGCGTGTGTCGAAGGGGCGAAAGCGACTTAATCCCCTCCGTCCCCTTTTGCGTGGCGCTGGAACGCGGCGGGTGTGGTGCCGGTCATGCTGCGGAAGAAGGCGATGAACGGGCTCTCGGCGGAGAAGCCGGTGTCCTGCGCCACATGCGCGACGCGATGGCCGAGCAGCAGCAGCTCCATGGCCCGCATCAGGCGCCATTGCTGGCGCCAGGCCTGGTAGCTCATGCCGGTATCACGCTGCATTAGCCGGCCAACGGTACGCACGCTCAGGTCCGCACGCGCGGCCAATTCGCCCAGTTCGGGCGGCAACTGTTCGGCCAGCGGCAGACAACGTGCGATCCGCGGATCACGCGGCAGAGGCAGGTCCATCGGCGCCACCGGTGCAGCGACGATTTCCAGCACGCACAACGCCAGTTGATGGTGTGCGCGCGGCGACTGCCAGTCATGGTCGAACGGTGCCTGCGCGATCGGCTCCAGCAAGGCCTGCAGCAGCGGACCTACGCCGATGATGGCCGGCTGGCGGGGCAGCTGGGCCGACAGGGTGGCGTCGAAGTACAACGAACGGTAGTCGACCGCCTGGCGCATCTGCGCGCGATGGCGCAGCCCACCCGGAATCCACGCTGCGCGCGCGGGCGGCAGCAGGCTGACGCGATCACCATAGGTCAGGCGCGTACAGCCCTGCCGGGTGTACAGCAGCTG
This sequence comes from Stenotrophomonas sp. SMYL86, assembly GCF_036320025.1. Lineage (NCBI taxonomy): Bacteria > Pseudomonadati > Pseudomonadota > Gammaproteobacteria > Lysobacterales > Lysobacteraceae > Stenotrophomonas > Stenotrophomonas sp. SMYL86. The sequence continues at coordinate 73,896 of NZ_JAWIRU010000002.1, read as the reverse complement.
CGCGCGCGCATGCTGGTGCCAACCCGAGTCGTGATCGGCCAATGAGGCCGCGATACCCAGCACCGGAGCGCCCCAGGCATCGGCGTCGAAGTGCGCATCAGGCTGCAACCAGGCCATGTCTGATTTCATGCATTCGATGACAGGATAGACAGAGTGCGCCATTGCGGACGCAATCACAATGCGCGGCCCTGTTCCTGGAGCGCCCGCATGTCGCGCCGCCTGTTGCTGCTCACCATTGCACTGCTGATGTTTCCGCAGTTGGCACAGACCCTGTACAGCCCGGCCCTGGCCGATCTGGCCGAACGCTTCGCCCTGCCGCCGAGTGCCGCCAGCCAGGCCATGAGCCTGTACCTGTTCGGCTTCGCTGCAGGCGTGCTGCTGTGGGGGCGCCTGGCCGATCGTATCGGTCGTCGCCCCGCCCTTCTCTGTGGCCTCGGCGTCTTCGCAGTGGCTGCACTGGGCGGGCTGATGGCTGGCAGCTTCGGCCAGGTGCTGCTGGCCCAGGCGTTGGCCGCAGTCGGCGCCGCCGCCGCTTCGGTGGTCACCCAGACCGTGCTGCGCGACCATCTGCAGGGGCCGGCATTGGCGCAGGCATTCTCCTGGATCGGCATGGCCCTCGCCCTGAGCCCGGCCATCGGTCTTGCACTGGGCACGCTGCTGGTCACCGCCAATGGCTATCTCGGCGTACAGTCCGGCCTGCTGCTGATAGCTGCCCTGCTGGCAGTCGCATGCCTGGCTGGCCTGCGCGAAAGCCGCCCTGCACATATCCCGCACACGCCCATGCTGCCGCTGCTGCGGGAACTGCTGCACGATCGCTGGATCTGGTCACACGCGTTGCTGGTGATGGCCTTCAACGTGGCGATGTACAGCTGGTATGCACTCGGCCCCTTCCTGTTTGCGCGCCTGCACTGGCCAGCCACCTGGTTCGGCGCCAGCGGCGCGGTGCTGGCATTGGGCTCGGCACTGGGCGCGTGGGGCAATGGCCGCCTGCTGCGTGCAGGCGTTGCCGCAACCACGCGCATCCGCATCGCCGCAGGCCTGGTTCTGACGGGAGGCCTGCTGGCCGCGCTGCTGCATGATCACCCTGCCCTGGTCGCGGCGATGGTGCCGGTAGTAACCGGCTTCGGCCTTGCCATTCCCAATGTGCTCGGCCAGGCCCTGCGCGGCTATCCACACTGTCTCGGCAGCGCAGGCGCGCTGTTCGGCCTGCTCTACTACCTGTTGATCGGCGCGGCAATGGCGTTGGTCGGTGCAGTGCAGCTGCTGGCACCGCCCCTCATCGTGTGTGGCCTGCTGGCCTTGTGGCTGCAGCGGGATCGGTCAGTCGACGGCGGAAGGCCTGGCTGCCGATCGTAACGATGAAAGACTCGCTCCTGCTGCCACGCGGGCAGCAGGGGCCCCGAGGTCCCTGCCCCGGGGCCTGGATCAGCGAACAGCGGGTTACTGCACGTTGATCACTTCGTCCATCGGCGCGAGGAAGTTGCCAGGACTGTTGCGCGACGCCGAGATCACATAGGTTCCGGGTGTTGCGATGGTCGCGGTGCAATGGCGGATGGGCGTGGTGTTGCCACCGTCGTAATTGTCATTGGTACGGCACAGGAACTGACCATTGGCATAGACCGAGAAATTACTCGTTCCATCCACCTGGCCGCCGCCTGTGATGTAGATTTCCGACGGCGAGCCAGCCACACGCGGCAGGGTGCCGATCTCGAATCTGGCCGTCACCGGATGCGGCAACAGGCTAGGACACGGCACAACGAGTCCGCTGTCAGACAGGCAGACCTCGGCGTGGGCGATGGCGGGCGTGGCGATGAGGGCCACGAGCAGCACGGACGTTCTGAACTCCATTCCAGCGTCTCCAATGATCCCAGCAGAATCGCTGGGACGTCCCTGTTAGGCATTGCGGGGTTACTGCAGGGTCAAGGAAACGTAAATGCATGAGCGCCCACAGCATCGGATGGCCGCAGGATCCCCTGTGGGCGGCGCGTTTCACGCCTCCACTGCCGTTGGAACCCATGCCTGACCGATGACCTCATGTCGATGCAGGATGCTCACCGTCGCGCGGCACTTTTCCGGCGCGGATCGACGCTCACACCGCATGTTAGGAATTGCTGCAAACACAAGGCATTGTGCGCCACGCCCGGAATTCACATCAGGGCGCTGGCTATCGTGCGCGCTCTCCCACACCAGGCAGATGCCCATGATCACCATTACCGCCGAACAGGCACGCGCCAACGCCGATGCCGCCAAGCGCCCTATCGAACAGTTCTACCGCGACCTCGACAACTCGATCCAGATCGGCTCGGAGAATGGCCGCCGCTATCTCGTGTTCGGCTTCAGCCAGGTGATGGCCAGCGAGCAGCTCGTCGAAGACGTGACCGCACAACTGCTCAAGAATGGTTTCGGTGTCGAACGGTTGTTGAGCGATTCCGAACAGCACTACATCCGCATCAGCTGGGGATCTGCCGAGCCGTCGCGCCTCAGCGCCGGCTGAGGGTGAACGCGGTGCCGTCCACGCCCAGGTCCCAGCCCTTGCCGGTACCGGACAGGGCCAGCGAGATGTCGCCCTTGGTCATCACCTGCGCGTTGCTGGACTTCACCGCACCGGCATGCGCGCCGACCGAGGCGTAAGTACCCAGCAGTTCGTTGACGTTGACCGCGCCGGTGAAGCTGCCACGCCCGTTGGTGATCTTCGACTTGCCCACGGTCAGGCCGCCGCCCTTCATCTGGATGCGCACCGGCATGCTGGCGCCATTGCTGCAGGTGACCGTGCCATTGCCGGAGGCGGTCTTGTAGATCAGCGACCAGCCGGAGAGGTTGTAGCGCAGCTGGCAATCGAGGTTGCCGGCGGCGTGCGCGGCCGGGGCCAGCGATGCGGCGGACAGGGCCAGCAGCAGGGCGAAGGACGTGTTCATGGCAGGACTTCCAGTTCGGTCGGACTGGCGGCGAATCTAGCAGCGCGCGCGTGCACGTTGAATGCAGGCGCGCGCGCTGGTGCGGCGGCGTTCAGGCCGTCGCTCAGGCCTGCTCGTCCAGGTGGAAGGCATCGGCATCAAGCATCGCCGGAAAGCGCGCGCGGTGTGCGGCCAGCGCCTCGGCCGAGATGGTGGTGGTGACCACCTGTTCGCGCTCGCGGATTTCCACCTGCGGCTGGCCGAGGAAATCCAGCACCGCGCTGTCACCGGCGTAATGCAGCTGGTTGCCATCGACGCCGACACGGTTCACCGCAGCAACGAAGCACAGGTTCTCGATCGCACGTGCACGTAGCAGTGTCTTCCACGCATAGGCGCGTGCCGACGGCCAGTTGGCGACGAAGATCTGCAGATCGAAATCCAGCTGCTGTGGACGTTCAACGTTGTAGCGGTTGCGGCAGAACACCGGGAAACGCAGGTCGTAGCAGACCTGCGGATTGATCCGCCAGCCCTTCCATTCCACGCTCAGGCGCTCGCGGCCGGCCGCATAGCGCTCGTGCTCGCCGCCATAGCGGAACAGGTGGCGCTTGTCGTAGTACTGCAGCTCGCCGTCGGGGGTGGCGAACAGCAGCCGGTTGTAGACGCCTTCGCCATTACGCAGCTGCACGCTGCCGATCACCGCCGCGTCCAGCGCCTTGGCCTGTTCACGCACCCAGGCCACGGTCGGACCATCCATGCCTTCGGCCTGGGCGATGGCTTCATTGGAAAAGCCACTGGTGAAGGTCTCCGGCAGGATCACCAGATCGGTGGTGCCGGCCAGCGGTGCCAGCAGCGCGCCGTAGTACTCACGGTTGCCCGCCGGGTCATGCCAGCGGGTGTCGCCCTGGACGAGGGAAATGCGCAGGTCCTGCATGTTCACGCCTCCGCTCAGAGCAGGCGCAGGCGTTCGATCGCCGCGTCCATCGTTGCTTCATTCTTGGCGAAGCACAGGCGCACCAGGCGCTGGCCGGCCGGCGGATTTTCGTAGAACGGCGACAGCGGAATGGCAGTGACGCCCTTCTCGATGGTCAGCCACTTCACGAACTCATGGTCCGGCAGGTCGCTGATGGCCGAGTAGTCGACCAGCTGGAAGTAACCGCCCGGCACCGGCAGCGCCTTCAGCCGGGTGCTGGCCAGCTGCTCGCGGAAGCGGTCGCGCTTGGCCTGGTAGAACGCACCCAGCTCCAGGTGGTGTTCGGGCTCATCGCGGATCATCGCGGCGAAGCCGTACTGCGCCGGGCCGAAGCTGGTGAAGGTGTTGTACTGGTGCACCTTGCGGAACTCGGCGGTCAGCGCCGGCGGGGCGATCGCATAGCCGATCTTCCAGCCAGTGCAGTGGTAGGTCTTGCCGAAACTGGAGATGACGAACGCGCGTTCGCGCAGTTCCGGGTAGCGCAGCGCCGATTCATGGCGGCGGCCGTCATAGATGATGTGTTCGTACACCTCATCGGAGATCAGGTAGATCTGCGTGCCGCGCAGCAGCTCGGCCAGCGCCTGCATGTCCTGCGCCGACAGCATCGCACCGGACGGATTGTGCGGGGTGTTGACGATCAGCATGCGGGTACGCGGGGTGATCGCCGCACGCACGCGGTCCCAGTCGACGGCGAAGGTCTGCGGATCCAGCGACACATGCACGGCCTTGGCGCCGGCCAGATCGATCGCCGGTTCATAGCAGTCATACGCCGGGTCGAGCACGATCACTTCCTCGCCCGCACGCACCACAGCGTGAATAGCGTTGAAGATGGCCTCGGTGCCGCCGCTGGTGACGGTGATTTCGCTGTCCGCGTCGACCTGCGCGCCGTAGCAGTCCAGCGCCTTCTGCGCGATGGCCTGGCGCAGCGGCGCCACACCCGTCATCGGCGGGTACTGGTTCAGCCCGGCGGCCATCGCCCTGGCGGTTTCATCGATCAGGCGCTGCGGTGCGGAAAAGTCCGGGAACCCCTGACCGAGGTTGACTGCGCCGTGTTCGGCGGCGAGCTGGGACATCACGGTGAAGATCGTGGTACCGACCTTGGGCAGCTTGGTGGTGGGTTGCATCGGCCTGGGGATATGGGGAGACAGGCCCCTGAGTTTACGCAATCCCTGCTTCGGTAGTGCCGGCCGCTGGCCGGCAACCCCAGGCAATCTGCGACGCTGGGTCGCACCTGCCGGCCAGCGGCCGGTACTACCCTGTGAATTCACCGCTACAATTGCCGCCGCACTCCGGCATGAAGACCTTTGCCCCTTGAACACCCCTGCATTGCTGGCCGCCAGCGGCCTGAGCTTTTCCCGCAATGACGAGCCGGTGTTCGGCCCGCTGGACTTCCATGTGGACGCCGGCGAAGCCCTGCTGGTGCAGGGCGGCAATGGCGCCGGCAAGACCACCCTGCTGCGCGTGCTGGCGGGCCTGGCCCGGCCTGGTGCCGGGCAGGTGCAGATCGATGGCAGGCCGGCCGGCAATGCCGAGCGCGCGCGTTACGTCGCCTACCTCAGCCACCTGCCCGCATTGAAGCCCGATCTGGACACGCTGGAGAACCTGCACTTCCTGTGTGGCCTGCACGGCCGCCGTGCGCGGCAGATGCCCGGCAACGCGCTGGCCATCGTCGGCCTGGCCGGTTATGAGGACACCCTTGTTCGGCATCTGTCCGCCGGGCAGAAGCGGCGGCTGGCACTGGCACGCATCTGGCTGTCGCCGGCGCCGCTGTGGCTGCTCGACGAACCCTACGCCAACCTCGACCTGGAGGGCATCACCCTGGTCAACCGGATGATTTCCGCGCACCTCCGCGCCGGTGGCGCGGCGCTGGTCACCACCCACGGCGCCTATGCCGCACCGCCGGTGCGTACCCGCCAGCTCGACCTCGGCGGTACCGCATGATCGCGCCAGGCACCGAGCCGGGCCTGTGGCAGACCGCAGCGGCCCTGCTCAAGCGCGACCTGCGCCTGCTCTGGCGCCGCCGCGGCGATGCGCTGCAGCCGCTGCTGTTCGCGGTACTGGTGGTGGTGCTGTTCGCGCTCGCCCAGGGCCGCGAACCGCAACTACTGGCCGCCACCGCCGGCGCGGTGCTGTGGCTGGCCGTGCTGCTGGCCGGCCAGCTGTCACTGGATTCACTGTTCCGCTCCGATGCCGAAGACGGCTCGCTGGAACAATGGCTGCTGGCGCCGGTGCCGCTGGCCTGGCTGGTGCTGGTGCGCGTGCTGCTGCACTGGGCCACCACTGCGCTGCCGCTGATCGTGGTCAGCCCGTTGCTGGCCGAAATGCTGCATCTGCCGCATGACCAGCTGCCGATGTTGCTGGCATCGTTGCTGCTGGGAACACCGTTGCTGAGCCTGATCGGTGGCGTGGTCGCTGCACTGACCGTAGGCATCCGGCGCTCTGGTATTCTCGTGGCGTTGCTGTCGTTGCCACTGTACGTGCCGGTGCTGGTGTTCGGTGCAGGCAGCCTGGCAGCGGCGGGACGCGGACAGGATCCGGTCGGTGCGCTGCTGATGCTGGGCGCCGGCCTGCTGGTCGCGCTGGTGCTGGCGCCGTTGGCCACCGCCGCTGCAATACGTATTTCTCTGAGTTGACCGAGCTGAGAGCCAATCCACCCCTGCTGGATAGCCGCCACGCATGAATCCGATTGTCCGCTGGTTCCACCAACTCGGTTCGCCCCCCACGTTCGACCGATTCGCTGCCCGCTGGTCGCGGGTGTTCTACCTCGCGGCGGTGCCGGTGCTGCTGGTCGGCATGTGGCAGGCGCTGCTGGTGGTGCCGCCGGAAGCCAAGCAGCTGGACAGCTTCCGCATCCTCTACATCCACGTGCCCAGCGCCTGGATGAGCCTGTTCGTGTTCGCGCTGATGGCGCTGTATGCCGCCATCGCCCTGATCTGGCGGATCAAGGTCTGCGAGATCCTGGCCATGGCCTGCGCACCGATGGGTGCCGGTTTCACCCTGATCACCCTGCTCACCGGCAGCATCTGGGGCAAGGGTACCTGGGGCACCTGGTGGGACTGGGACCCGCGCATGACCAGTGAGCTGGTGCTGCTGTTCCTGTACCTGGGCGTGATCGGCCTGTATCACGCCATCGAAGACCGCCGCAGCGCCGCACGTGCAGCCGGCCTGCTGGCCATCGTCGGAGTCAGCCTGCTGCCGGTGATCCGCTATTCGGTGGACTGGTGGGGCGGCCTGCACCAGCGCCAGTCGATCAACGTGTTCGGTGAATCGGCGATCAGCAGCGCGATGATCGCGCCACTGTGGTGGATGGTGATCGGCACCAAGTTCTGGTTCGCCGGTTCGGTGCTGGCAAAGGCCCGTGCCGACAATCTCGACCGCGAGGCCGGCAAGGCCTGGGTCGGCGGCCGCGTCGATGCCGCACGTCCGGCCGGGGAGGCCCAATCATGACCCACCTGCCCTATGTGATCGGCGCCTACGCCGTGTTCGTGCTGGTACTCGGCGCCGATGCCATCGGTTCGTGGCTGCGCCTGCGCGTGGCACGCCGGTTGGCGCTGGCACGCCAGCAGCGGCAGCAGACCCGCGCCGTCAAACAGGACGCTGCGGCGCCGCTGTCGACGGAGCTGGAACGATGACGCCGGTACAACGTCGCCGCCTGGTCTGGGTACTGCTGGCCCTGCTCGCCTCCGGCCTGGCCACCGCGCTGGTGGCGATGGCGCTGGAGCGCAACATCGCCTACCTGTACACGCCTTCGGAAGTGCTGCGCGGCGATGTCGATGCGCAGTCGCGGTTCCGCCTGGGCGGCATGGTGGTGAAGGGCTCCTTCAACCGCCCGGTCGGTTCGCTGGAAGCACGTTTTGAAGTGACCGACGGCGATGCCCAGCTGGCGGTGACCACGTCGCGGATCCTGCCGGACATGTTCGCCGAAGGCACCGCGGTGGTCGCCAGTGGCCGCCTGCAGGACGATGTGTTCGTCGCCGACGAGGTGCTGGCCAAGCACGATGAGAAGTACGTGCCCAAGGAAGTGGCCGACAAGATGGGCGACGCCCATCGCAAGCATGACGTGCCGGTGACGGCACCCGAGGTGCGCTGAGTGCTGCCCGAACTGGGTCAGATCCTGCTGTTGTGCGCGCTGCTGGCCTCGCTGCTGCAGGCCGGGCTGCCGCTGGTCGGCGCGCATCGCGGCAACACGGCATGGATGGCGGTGGCACGGCCAGCCGCCTTCGCACAACTGCTGCTGCTCGCCGGCGCCTTCGCGGTGCTCACCGCTGCGTTCGTGCAGCAGGACTTCTCGGTGCGCTACGTGGCCGAGAACTCCAATTCGCTGCTGCCGATGATCTACCGCTACTCGGCGGTGTGGGGTGCGCACGAGGGCTCACTGCTGATGTGGGCGCTGGTGCTGGCGCTGTGGACCGGCGCAGTGGCGCTGTTCTCGCGGCACCTGCCTGCACCGGTGCAGGCGCGTGTACTGGCGGTGATGGGCATCGTCAGCATCGGATTCCTCGCCTTCCTGATCTTCACTTCCAACCCGTTCCTGCGCCTGAACCCGGCACCGCTGGAAGGCCGCGACCTCAATCCACTGCTGCAGGACCCGGGGCTGATCATCCATCCGCCGATGCTGTACCTGGGCTATGTCGGCTTCGCGGTGCCGTTCGCATTCGCGGTGGCCGCACTGCTGGAAGGCCGCGTCGACGCACGCTGGCTGCGCTGGACGCGGCCGTGGACCAACGTCGCCTGGGGGTTCCTGACCCTGGGCATCGCGCTGGGCAGCTGGTGGGCCTATTACGAGCTGGGCTGGGGCGGCTGGTGGTTCTGGGACCCGGTGGAAAATGCCAGCTTCATGCCGTGGCTGGTCGGTGCGGCACTGATCCATTCGCAGGCGGTCACTGAGAAGCGCGGCACTTTCGGCAGCTGGACCCTGCTGCTGGCGATCGCGGCCTTCGCGCTGTCGCTGCTCGGCACCTTCCTGGTGCGCTCCGGTGTGCTGACCAGCGTGCATTCGTTCGCTGCAGATCCGTCGCGCGGCCTGTTCATCCTGGTGTTCCTGTCGGTGCTGGTCGGCGGCAGCCTGCTGCTGTACGCGCTGCGTGCCAGCCAGCTCAGCGTGGACGCCGACGATCCGCGCCGTGGCTTCACCGCCACCTCGCGCGAGACCCTGCTACTGGCCAACAACCTGCTGCTGGCCACCGCCTGCGCGATGGTGCTGCTCGGCACACTGTATCCGTTGCTGGCCGATGCACTGTCGCTGGGCAAGATCTCGGTCGGCCCGCCCTACTTCGGCAGCCTGTTCCTGCTGCTGATGGCACCGATGATCCTGCTGCTGCCGTTCGGCCCGCTGGTGAAGTGGCAACGCGACCAGCCCTCGCGCGCGTTCGCGCTGCTGGCACCCTGGCTGGGGCTGGCGGTGCTGCTGGGTGCGCTGGCCTGGTGGCAGGCGCCGCAGAACGGCTGGAAGGCCGGTCTCGGTGTCGCTGCCGCGGTCTGGGTCGGGTTCGGTACCGCACGCTTCGTCTGGCAGCGACTGCGCGGCAATGGCCGCTTCACCGCCGAAATGCTCGGCATGATCGTCGCCCATGCCGGCATCGCCGTGTTCCTGGCCGGTGCGCTGCTGGTGGAAGCCCTGAACGTACAGCGTGAAGTGGCGCTGGCACCGGGCCAACAGGTGGTGGTCGGCCGCCACGAGGTGCGCTTCGAGGGCGTGGACCATCGTGAAGGACCGAACTTCATCGCCGACCGCGGCCACCTGCGCGTGTTCCGCAACGGCCGCGAGCTGGCCCTGCTGCATCCGGAAAAGCGCCAGTACGCCAGCGGCGGCCAGGTGATGACCGAGGCCGGCATCGATGCACGCCTCGATGGTGATGTCTACGTGGCATTGGGCGAGCCGCTGGGCAACAATGCATGGGCGGTCCGGGTGCACATCAAGCCGTTCGTGCGCTGGATCTGGCTGGGCGCGCTGTTGATGGCCCTGGGCGGATTCATCACCGCCGCCGACCGCCGCTTCCGTCGTCCGTAGGAGTTTCCATGTCCGAGTCCCCCGCCCCGCGCCCCTCCCGCCCGCTGCCGCCGGTAGCCATCGTGATCGGCGTGCTGTTCTTCTTCGGCCTGCTCGGGCTGATGATCTACGGGGTGATGAAATCGGGCGATCCGCAGCGCGACGTGCTGCCATCGGCGCTGATCGACAAGCCGGCGCCGGCGTTCGCGCTGCCGGTGCTGCACGACCCGGAAATGATCGTGCACAGCGACGAACTGCGCGGCGCGCCTTACCTGTTGAACGTGTGGGGCAGCTGGTGCGCGGCCTGCCGCGAGGAACACCCGGTGCTGACCCGTTTCGCCGAGAGCAAGCGCGTGCGCGTGATCGGCTACAACTGGAAGGATGAACCGACCGATGCCCTGCATTGGCTGGAACAGCTGGGCAACCCGTTCATGGTCGTGCTCAGCGACGTGGAAGGCCGCACCGCGATCGACTGGGGCGTGACCGCCGCACCGGAGACCTTCCTGGTCGATGGCAGCGGCGTCGTGCGCTGGAAGTACAGCGGTGCGATGACCCAGCGCGTGGTCGACGAGAAGCTGATCCCGGCACTGGAGAAGATCGAGAAGGCCCAGGCCAGTGCCGGCAGCACGCTGCAAACGGCGCCCTGAGCCCATGCGCTGGCTGCTGGCATTGCTGCTCCTGATGCTGCCGTTGGCCGCGCTGGCCCAGCAGCCGCTGCACGACCCGCAGCCGCTGCAGTTCCGCAATGGCGCCGAGGAACGCCGCTTCCACGATCTGGCCGCGCAGCTGCGCTGCGTGCAGTGCCAGAACCAGTCGTTGGCCGACTCGAACGCGCAGATCGCGCAGGACCTGCGCCGCGAGGTGCTGCAGCTGATGCAGCAGGGCCGCGACGACGCACAGATCAAGCAGTTCCTGGTCGCGCGCTACGGTGAGTTCGTGCTCTATCAACCGCCTCTGCAGCCGGGCACCTGGCTGCTGTGGGGCGGTCCGCTGCTGGTGCTGGGCGCCGGCGCGCTGGTGGTACTGGGCATCGTCCGCCGCCGTGGCCGCACGGTTGCTGCCGCCCCCGCCAGCAAGACCGATGAAGGAGACGGATGGTGAGCCATTGGCTGCCGATGCTGGCTGGACTGGTGGCCGCACTGATGGCGGCGCTGGTGCTGTGGCCGCTGCGCCACCACGGTCGCCGCGGTTTCGTGGTGGGCGTGCTCGCGCTGGGCGTGGCCGGTGCCTGCCTGTATCTGCTGGTTGGTGATCCGCGCGCAGCACAGGTACAACCAACCCCGTCGGTAGCCACCCTGCGCGATGGCGTGCAGGCCCTGCAGGATGCACTGAAGCGAGACCCGCAGCGAGCCGATGGCTGGACGCTGCTGGGCCGGTCGCAGGCCGAACTGGGCAACGCCGCAGCCGCCGCGGACGCCTTCGCGCGTGCCGCCGCTCTCGCCCCGGAAGACCCCGGCGTGCTGGTGGAAGCCGCGCAGGCACGTGCGCAGGCCGATGCCGGCAAGCAGTTCGATGACACCGCGATGGCCTGGTTGCAGCAGGCCCGTGCACAGGCACCCGATGCCGAGCGCGCCAGCTGGCTGCTGGGCATCGCCCTGCGCCAACGCGGAAAGAACGCCGAGGCTGCCGACGTCTGGAGCGGCCTGCTGCCACGGCTTGAGCCCGGCGCCGCGCAGGCGCTGCAGGCGCAGATCGCCATCGCCCGCGAAGCCGCCGGCCAGGCGCCCGATGCTGCCGCTGCGGCGCCACCAGCGCTGCTGCAGGTGCGCGTGCAACTGCCTGCGCTGAACAACGCCGAGTGGCCCGCCAGCACCCAGGTATTCGTGCTGGCCCGCGCCGTGGGTGGACCGCCGATGCCGGTGGCCGCACGCAAGCTGCCTCTGGCCGGTTTCCCGGCCACGGTCGGGCTGGGCGACGCAGACAGCCCGATGCCGACCGCACCGTTGTCCGCGCATCGCGAAGTGGAAGTGCTGGCACGCATCTCGCGCAGCGGCAGTGCCAACCGCGGCGAGGACGATCTGCAGAGCGTGCCGGTGAAGGTGAGCCTGCCGCATGAAGGCGTGGTGGAGCTGCGGTTCCCGTAGTGCCGGCCGCTGGCGGGCAACCACGCGGGCGCATCCAGATTCATGAGGTTGCCGGCCAGCGGGCGGCACTACCGGGTGCATCGCCGATGGAAACCAGCGTGTCGCCAGCTCCACATGCGGCCCCGCTAGAATGACTGCATGACCGAATTCATCCCGCCCGGCACCCACTTCCACGCCCTGCCCTCGCCGTTCCCGTTCAAGCGCGGTGGCGCCCTGCACGGCGCACGCGTGGCCTACGAAACCTGGGGAACGCTGGCCGCCAACGCCAGCAACGCGATCCTGATCGTGACCGGCCTGTCGCCGGACGCGCATGCAGCGGCCAACGAGGCCAACCCGGCACCGGGCTGGTGGGAAGGCATGGTCGGCCCCGGCAAGCCGATCGATACCGACCGCTGGTTCGTGGTATGCGTGAATTCGCTGGGCAGCTGCAAGGGCTCGACCGGTCCCGCCTCGCTCAACCCGGCCACGGGCCAACCGTATCGCCTCGACTTCCCCGAGCTGTCGATCGAAGACGGCGCACGCGCCGCCATCGAAGTCGTGCGTGCCCTTGGCATCGAACAGCTGGCCTGCGTGGTCGGCAATTCAATGGGCGGCATGACCGCACTCGCGGTACTGATGCTGCACCCGGGCATTGCGCGCAGCCACGTCAACATTTCCGGCAGTGCGCAGGCACTGCCGTTCTCGATCGCGATCCGTTCGCTGCAGCGCGAGGCGATCCGCCTTGATCCACGCTGGAATGGCGGCCACTACGACGATGCCGAGTATCCCGAGTCCGGCATGCGCATGGCGCGCAAGCTGGGCGTGATCACCTACCGTTCGGCCCTGGAATGGGATGGGCGCTTCGGCCGCGTGCGGCTGGATTCGGACCAGGCCGACGACGATCCGTTCGGCCTCGAATTCCAGGTGGAAAGCTATCTGGAAGGCCATGCACGGCGCTTCGTGCGCTTCTTCGATCCGAACTGCTATCTGTACCTGAGCCGTTCGATGGACTGGTTCGACCTGGCTGAGTATGCCGACGGCGACGTGCTGGCCGGGCTGGCGAAGGTCCGGGTGGAGAAGGCGCTGGCGATCGGCGCCAACACCGACATCCTGTTCCCGGTGCAGCAGCAGCAACAGGTCGCCGACGGCCTGCGCGCCGGCGGTGCCGATGCGCGCTTCATCGGTCTGGAGTCGCCGCAGGGCCATGACGCCTTCCTCGTCGATTTCGAGCGTTTCGGCCCGGCCGTGCGCGGCTTCCTCGACGCGCTGTAAGTGGCATGGCGGCGTAACCTCGCGCTGGCCGCATTCGGTGCGTTGATCGCACTGACGGTCAGCGGCGTGCTGCCGCTGTGGCTGGGCGGTTGGTGCCTGCTCGCCAGCGCGGGGTCGTTCGGCCTGTACGGCCACGACAAGCGCGCGGCGCAGCGAAAGCAGTGGCGTGTTCCCGAGCGCACACTGCAGTTGCTGGCCTTTGCCGGCGGTTGGCCGGGCGCGCTGCTGGGCCAGGCGCTGTTCCGCCACAAGCATCGCAAAGCCGGATTCCAGTGGGTGTTCTGGCTGTGCGTGCTGGCCAACGTGGCCTCGATCGCGGTGATGCTGCGCGAGTTCTCGTGGTAACCGTTCGAATGGGTCGGCCCGGCCGCTGGCCGGAAATTCGGTCTCCTTTAACAGCGTGGCGTGGTGGCCGGCCAGCGGCCGGCACTACCATTCACGCTTCGCGCACCAGAACCCCATCACGCAACCGGTACTGCGCATCCACCACGCCGTCGGGCAGGTCGTCGTGGGTGATCATCAGCAGGCTGCGCCCGTCCAGCAACCCGGAGAGGTCCTGCAGCAACGCACGTGCGGTATCCACGTCCAGACCTTCGGTCGGTTCGTCCAGCAGCAGGATCGGCGCATTGCGCAGCAGCGCGCGCGCCAGCGCCAGGCGTCGTGCCTGGCCGGCCGACATCGTCGCGCCGTTCTCGCCCACCCAGGTCTGCAGGCCACCGTTGCGCTCGGCCCACTCAGCCAGGCGCACGCGACGCAGCACCGCCCACAACGCTGCGTCACTGGCATCGGGATCACCCAATCGCAGGTTCTCGGCCACGCTGCCGGCAAACACCGGCGCGTTCTGCGGCAGCCACGCCAGTTGCCGGTGCCAGTCGGCCTGAGCGAAATCACGCAGGTCGCGGCCCCCGTAGGTCAACCGTCCCTGTTGCGGATCCCATAACCGCAGCAGCAGGCTCGACAGGGTGGTCTTGCCACTGCCGCTGTCGCCGCGAATCGCGATCCGCTCGCCCGGCGCCAGGGTCAGCTGCAGGCCGGACAACACCGGCCGCGCCGCACCGGGCCACTGGAAGTGCACGTCATCCCAATGCACGCGCGCGGCCTGCGGCACCGCCTGCGGCGCCTGCGGGTCCTCCACCGTCGGCGGTTGCTCGACGATGGCCTGCAGGCGATCGGCGGCGATGCGCCCGGACTGCAGCGACTGCCAGGCCAGGCCCATGCCGGCCCACAGTTCGATCAGTGCCACGGTGAGGAACACCAGACCCGCCGCCATTTCCGGCGCGATGCGCTGCTGTTCGGCCGCATGCAGGGCCAATGCCAGCATCGCCACCAGGCCCTGCCCGGCGACCAGGCCATGCAGGGTCGAGGCCGCGATCAGGCGCCAGCGCCGACGACGATCCCGCGAAGCCAGCTGCTTGGCCGCCACGCGCACCTTCAACTGCCACGCTGCACCGGCATGCAACGCGGCCAGATCACCCGCGCCCTCCAGTCCTTCGAAGGCTGCGGTACGCAGGGCAGCACGATGCGCGGCACGGTCGGCCTCCTCATCGTCGCGACCACGCACGCCCAGCCACGGCACACCGAAGGCGATCAGCAACGCCAGCACCGCCAGCAGTACCGCCGCAGACGGCAGGATCACCGCGGCCGAGGCGATCGCCACCAGCGTCAGCGCGCCCAGCGCCACCAGCGGCCCGATCGCACGCACCAGCAGGCCATCCACCTCATTGATGTCACCCAGCAGGCGTGCCAGCAGTTCGCCGGTACGCGTGGCCCCCAGCCGCGCCGGTGCCAGTGGCAGCGCGCGGCGGAAGAACCACACGCGCAGATCGCGGGCGATGCGCAGCGTGGCATCGTGGCCGACCAGCTTCTCGAAGTAGCGCGACACGATGCGCGCCATGGTCAGGCCGCGGATGCCGGCCGACGGCGAAAAGAAGTTGAAGCCCTGCGCCAGCCCGGCCGCACCGGCCAGCGCAGCGGCGGTCAGGAAGCCACCGGACAGGCCCAGCAGGGCGGTGCCGGCCAGCATCGTGATCCACAGCAGCAGCACGGTCAGCAGCAGACGCGGGCGATGGCGCAGGAACACCGCGCGCAGCGAATCAGGCGAACGGCTCATGCGCGCACCGCCTGTGCCGGCTCGACCAGGCGGCCTTCCGGCAACAGCAGGCAACGGTCAGCCCACGCGATCACCGCAGGGCTGTGGGTGGCGACCACCACGGTACGTCCACGTGCATAGGCGGCCAGGCTGCGCAGCAGCGCGGCTTCGGTATCGGCATCGAGGAACGCAGTGGGTTCGTCCAGCAGCAGCACCTGCGGGTCGCGCAGCAGCAGGCGGGCCAGACCGATGCGGCGTGCTTCACCACCGGACAGGCCGAAGCCGCGCTCGCCGATCACGGTATCCAGCCCCTGCGGCAGGCGCTGTGCGAACTGCAGCACCTGCGAGGCCTCGGCCACTGCGCGCAACCGCGCATCGCTGGCACCGGGATCGGCCAGGCGCAGGTTGTCGGCGATGCTGCCGTGGAAGAGGTACGGCCGCTGGCTGGCGTACGCCACCTGCACGCCGGGCCGCAGCTGCAGCTTGCCGGCACGCGGCGGCAACCACCCCGCCAGCGCTTCCAGCAACGTGCTCTTGCCGGACCCGCTGGGACCGACCAGGGCCAGGCGCTGGCCCGGTTCCAGCAGCACGTCCAGATCCTGCAGCACATCATGCGGCGCACCCAGCGGGCGCAGCACCAGACCCTGCGCCTGCAGCGGCGGCAAGGCAGCCTCGGCCGGTTCCACCGCCAACGGTGCAACCTCGCTTTCGATCAAGCCCTGCTCCCCGGGCAGCGACTGCAGCAGGCGCTCCACCTCGGCGGCGGCAGCCAGCGCGTTGGCGCGGTCGTGGTAGTGCGCGGCCAGCCGCCGCAGCGGCGCGTAGAACTCCGGCGCCAGCAGCAGGCAGAACAGGCCGGCGCCCAGCGTCGGCACCGCTGCATGCAGCGACATCAGGCCCAGATAACTCAGGCCCAGGTACAGCGCAACCATCGCCACGCTCACCGAGGCGAAGAATTCCAGCACCGTGGACGACAGGAAGGCGATGCGCAGCACCTTCATCGTACGCACGCGCACGCCTTCGGCGGCGGCCGCGATGCCGTCCAGTTCGGCCTCGCCGCGGCCATACAGGCGCAGCAGGCCCAGACCCTTGATGCGGTCGGCGAAGTGGCCGCTCATCCGCGCCAGCTCGCCCAGCTGCGCACGGCCGGCGGCTTCAGCGCCCCAGCCCACCAGCATCATGAAGAACGGCACCAGCGGTGCGGTGAACAGCAGGATCAGCGCCACCACCCAATCCACCCAGGCCACTGCGGCCAGGATCAGCAGCGGCACCACCACCACTTCGGTACGCACCGGCAGGAAGCCGCTGTAATAGCTCTCGATCGCATCACCGTGATGCAGCATCAGTTCGCCCAGCTCGCCGGTGCGGCGCTGGCGCAGCCACAGCGGCCCATGTCCAAGCAGGCGCGCGAACACACGCTCGCGCAGCGCCAACCGCGCGGCATCGGCCACATCACCGGCAGCCGCCTGGGTGGCGCTGCCCAGCAGCGTGCGCAGCACCAGGATCACCGCCAGCCCAGCGAGCACCGGCAGGCCCGACGCCAGCGGTGCGCGTTCCACCAGCACCTGCTGCACCAGCCAGGCGATGGCAGCGGCCTGGCCGATCAGCAGCGCGCCGGACAGGCTGATGCACAGCGCCGCCAGCCGTTGGCGACCTCGAGCGGAGCGCGCAAGATCGGCCAGCCAGGCGGTGCGGGCACGCCGCTGGCGGGTCGTTTCGGCTTCCGGGGAAAGGCCGTCAGGGGTCGTTTCGGCAGCGCTCAAGGGGTCTTCACGGGTAACAGGGGAGACACGGCATTGTAGGCGCAGGCAACAGCCTCCCCCTGCGGCCGGCGGTCGCAGTCTTCATCGGGTTGGCATACGATCCTCCTGAATACCCATTCATACATTGATCTGGATCAAGGCTGTTTGAAGTAGTCGGTCACATCATTCACCCCGTAGACCACCCTTCCCGCCACCTGCAACGGCACTATCCAACGAGGTAGCCAGGCCATGATTGATCAGACAGTCGTAGAACTGTCGCGGCTGCAATTCGCTCTGACCGCGATGTACCACTTCCTATTCGTCCCGCTCACGCTTGGCCTGTCCTTCATGGTGGCCATCATGGAGAGCGTGTACGTGATGACCCGCAAGCAGGTCTGGCGGCAGATGACCCTGTTCTGGGGCACCCTGTTCGGCATCAACTTCGCCATCGGCGTGGCCACCGGCCTGGTGATGGAGTTCCAGTTCGGCATGAACTGGTCGTACTACAGCCACTACGTGGGCGACATCTTCGGTGCGCCGCTGGCCATCGAAGGCCTGATGGCGTTCTTCCTGGAAGCGACCTTCATCGGCCTGTTCTTCTTCGGCTGGAAGCGCCTGAGCCCGGTCAAGCACCTCACTGTGACCTGGCTGATGGCGCTGGGCACCAACCTGTCGGCGGTGTGGATCCTGATCGCCAACGGCTGGATGCAGAACCCGACCGGTGCGGTGTTCAACCCGGAAACGATGCGCATGGAAGTGGTCGACTTCGCTGCGGTTCTACTGAACCCGGTGGCCCAGGCCAAGTTCGTGCACACCGTCAGTGCCGGCTACGTGACCGGTGCGATCTTCGTGATGTCGATCAGCGCCCTGTACCTGCTGCGCAACAAGCATCGGGACATGGCCCGCCGTTCGTTCGCGGTGGCCGCAGCCTTCGGCCTGCTGTCCTCGCTGTCGGTGGTGGTGCTGGGTGACGAGAGTGGTTACGCCGCCAGCGAACACCAGAAGATGAAGCTGGCCGCGATCGAAGCAATGTGGGAAACCGAGCGTGCGCCGGCCGACTTCACCGCCTTCGGCATTCCCAACCAGGACACCCACCAGAACGACTACGCGGTGAAGATCCCGTACCTGATGGGCCTGATCGCCACCCGTTCGCTGGACCAGCCGATCCCGGGCATCCTGGAACTGGTGGAGCGTGCCGAGCACCGCATCCGCGGCGGCCAGATCGCCTATGGCGCACTGGAACGCGTGAAGAAGAACCGGAACGACCTCGAAGCACGCGAGATGTTCGATCGCCACTGGCAGGATCTCGGCCACGGCCTGCTGCTGAAGCGCTACCGCGAAGACATCCTCAACGCGACGCCGGAGGAAATCTCCAAGGCCGCGATGGATACCGTCCCGCGCGTGGCCCCGCTGTTCTGGACCTTCCGCATCATGGCGGGCCTGGGCTTCTACCTGATCGCCTTCTTCGCACTGGCGTTCTACTTCTCGTGCCGCAACAACTTCCAGGACAAGCGCTGGTTCCTGAAGCTGGCCGTGTGGTCGCTGCCGGCACCGTGGATCGCGATCGAGTGCGGTTGGTTCGTCGCCGAGTACGGCCGCCAGCCGTGGGCGGTGGATGGTGTGCTGCCCACCTTCTACGCGGCATCGGGCCTGGCACTGCATGAAATCCTGACCACGCTGGCGGTGTTCACCAGCTTGTATACGGTGCTGCTGATCATCGAGATCAAGCTGATGCTGAAGGCGGTCCGCAAGGGTCCGGACGACATCCTGCCCTCGCTGCAGGCCGATATCCGCCCCGCTTCCCCCAATGCAGTCGCCCCCGGCCAGGCCTGAGGCAGGAGAATCCAGATGGAATTCATTGCACTTGATTACACCACGCTCCGCGTGATCTGGTGGCTGCTGCTCGGCATCCTGCTGATCGGCTGGGCCGTGATGGATGGTTTCGATCTTGGTGTCGGCACGCTGCTGCCGTTCGTGGCCAAGACCGATGAAGAACGCCGGCTGGTGATCAACACCGTCGGCCCGGTGTGGGAAGGCAACCAGGTCTGGCTGGTGCTGGGTGGTGGCGCGATCTTCGCCGCATGGCCGCCGCTGTATGCGGTCAGCTTCTCCGGCTTCTACCTGGCGGTGTTTGCCATGCTGTTCGGGCTGATCCTGCGCCCGGTCGGCTTCAAGTACCGCAGCAAGCTGCCGTCCAAGCGCTGGCGCGACAACTGGGACCGCGTGCTGTTCATCGGCGGCCTGCTGCCGGGCCTGATTGCCGGCGTCGCCGTGGGCAACGTGCTGCTGGGTGTGCCGTTCCACTTCGATGACACCCTGCGCGTGACCTACACCGGTTCGTTCTTCGGCCTGCTCACCCCGTTCGCGCTCATCGCCGGCCTGATCAGCGTGGCCATGCTGGTTTCGCATGGTGCGGCCATGCTGGTGATCAAGACCGACGGCCCGGTGGCCGAACGTGCCGCACGTTACGGCAGCGTCGCCGCCATCATCAGCTTCGTGCTGTTCGCTGTCGCCGGTGCCTGGGTGGCCTTCGGCCTGCCGGGTTACCAGATCACCTCGCAGGTGGTCACCGATGGCCCGACCAATCCGCTGCTGAAGACCGCCGAACTGGGCACGGCCGCCGGTGGCTGGCTGCGCAACTACAGCTCCATGCCGGCGACGCTGGTGTTCCCGGTGCTGGGCCTGCTGGGCGCACTGGCCAGCGCGGTACTGCTGCGCGCACGTCGTGGTGGCCTGGCCTTCATCGCCTCGGGCGCCTCGATCGCCGGCATCATCCTGACCGTCGGCTTTGCGATCTTCCCGTTCCTGCTGCCGTCCTCCAGCCAGCCCACCTCCAGCCTGACTGTCTGGGACAGCTCGTCCAGCCATCTGACGCTGTGGGTCATGCTGCTGGCTACGGCCATCTTCCTGCCGATCATCATCGCTTACACCACCTGGGTGTACCGCGTACTGAAGGGCAAGACGACGGTCGAGGAAATGGGCGACAACCCCAACGCTTACTGATTGCCGGTGTGCCGGCCCACGGTCGGCACATCCCTTGAACATAGGAGATTGACCATGTGGTATTTCGCCTGGATTCTCGGTGCCGGACTGGCCTCGGTCGTGGCCATCCTCAACGGGATGTGGTTCGAAGCGCGCGAAAGCGCCCGCACCGACAACGACGTGCATTGAAACTGTAAAAAAGGGTTGCCGACAGGGCCTTCACACGGTATCTTAGGCGGCTCCTTCGGGGTGTAGCTCAGTCTGGTAGAGCGCTACGTTCGGGACGTAGAGGTCGCAGGTTCGAATCCTGTCTCCCCGACCACTCAAGTGGTCGCATTGAAGCCTGGTGAAGTCGTCCAGGCTTTTTTGTTCCCTGAAGTGGCACTGCTTCGGCAGTGTGAAGAAAACAGCATTCACCCCTTGCCGCCATCGGGGTGAATCGCTAGAATAGGCGGCTCCCTTCGGGGTGTAGCTCAGTCTGGTAGAGCGCTACGTTCGGGACGTAGAGGTCGCAGGTTCGAATCCTGTCTCCCCGACCACTTCGGTGGTCACCAAGAAGCCTGGAAGACATCACTGTCCTCCGGGTTTTTTTGTATCAAGCGCCAGGCCGCCCGCGTGACGGGACCTTGCCGCGCAGCGCACGTACAATGGCCGCGCTGCCGGCCCTCCTGCAGCCCCCACCCCCACCTGCCGCTTCGGCGTAGACCGATGCCGGCGCTGCATGCCGTTGCTGCGGCGTGCGACACCTGCAAGGACCACCGATGAGTTCCTCCCCTTCCGATTCGCCGTCGCTGCTGCACGGTCGTGTCCTCGCGTTTGCCGCGATCCTGCTGGCAGCGGTCAACCTGCGCACTGCGGTCACCTCGATCACCCCGCTGCTGGACGTACTCGGCCAGCAGTTCGGCTTCGGCACCACCATGACCGGCGTGCTCGGCATGCTGCCGACCGCCTCGTTCGCGCTGTTCGGCGTGGCCACGCCGGCATTGGCGCGGCGCCTGGGCCTGGAACGCACCACGCTGCTGGCGATGGTGATGGCGATGGCCGGCCTGCTGCTGCGTTCCAGCGCCGGCAACGTCGGCACGCTGCTGCTCGGTTCGGTGGTTGCACTGGCCGGCATGGGCATCGGCAATGTGGTGGTGCCGCCGCTGGTGAAGCGCTATTTCGCCAACAAGGTTGGCACCATGAGCACGCTGTACATCAGCGTGCTGCAGCTGGGCACGATGCTGCCGGCGCTGCTGGCAGTGCCGGTGGCGAATGCTGCGGGCTGGCGCGTGTCGCTGGGCATGTGGGCGCTGCTGGCGCTGGCCGCCGCCCTGCCGTGGCTGCTGCTGGCCAGGCGCGCACCGAAGCCGCAGGCCGACGCCACCGATCCCACCGCACAGCCGCACGGCAAGGTCTGGCGCACGTCGCTGGGCTGGAGCATGACGCTCATGTTCGGCATGACCTCGCTGATGACCTATTCGATGTTCACCTGGCTGCCGCGCATCGTGGTCGAGGCCGGTGGCACGCCCGCGTTCGGCGGCGTGATGGTCGCCGTGTTCTCGGCACTGGGCCTGCTGCCGTCGCTGGTCATTCCGTCGATGGCGGTGCGCCTGCAGAACCCGTTCCCGCTGGTGCTGATCGGTTTCTTCTCGTTCGTGATCGCCTTCACCGGCCTGCTTGTGGCCCCGATGAAGGCGCCGCTGCTGTGGGCCTGCCTGCTCGGCGTCGGTCCGTCCACCTTCCCGCTGGCGCTGACCCTGATCAACCTGCGCACCCGCACCCCCACCGGCTCGGCCGCGCTGTCGGGGTTCATGCAGGGCGTGGGCTACAGCTTCAGCTGCCTGGGGCCGTTCCTGGTCGGCTGGCTGCACACCGTCAGCGACGGCTGGACGATCCCATTCAGCTTCCTGTTCGGCTGCGCCACCCTGATGCTGTGCGCCTCCTGGGTGGCCTGCAAGCCGCGCAAGCTGGAAGACCTCTGGTAAGCCACGTGGGGCCTCGCAACCGGCCCCACCTACCGCTCGTCAGCCCGTCTGCGCATTTTGACGCCGGGCTGACAATTCCGGGCGGATAGTGCCCACGAATGCCCATCCTTGCCGCGTGCCGGCATCGGGCATGGGGGCGGCAGCGCCGCCCAGGCCACCACTCGGTGTGCGGGGGACTCTCGTTTCAGACAAGACATTGCAGGTCGCTGTCCTGGTTTCGCCCATCCCTGCTGGATGGGAGTTCGCGAGGGGAGTGACGCAGGCCACGGCCATCCCAAAATCTGGCATGTGATGTGCGTCACATTTTTCAGGTTGTCTGGTTCGGAAGCCAAGGGGGTCCCCAATGGTTGTCCACCGCCGGCTGGCGCTCTGCGTCGGCCTTGCCTGTACCGCCCTGGCCTGGGCCAGCAGCGCTGCCCCGCCTGACCGCGAGGCGGCCCTGGCCGAGATCGGCCGCTACCGCGACCAGGCCCGTTGGCTGGATGCGCTCGGCGCGATCGAGCGCGCCAGCCAGCAGCAGCCCAACGACGACCTGCTGTTCAAGCTGCGCGTCCTGACCCTGGGCGACATCGGCAATGCCTGGCGCGCCTGGGAGCTGTACCAGCAGCGCCCGCAACTGTTCGACGCTGCTCAGAAGCAACGCATCGAAGGCGACTACCTGGCCAAGCTGGTGGTCTGGAGCCTGGCCTACAGCAGCAGCGAAGACAGCCGGCTGGAAGAAGCCGAATCGACCCTGGCGCGCATGCAGCGCTATCTGGGCAGCGAAGGCACCCCACCTGTGCAGGCGCCATTGCGCATCCGCATGGACCGGCTGATCCTGCTCAACCGGCTGGGCCGCCATGCGCAGGTGCGAGAGGAAGCCCGCGCACTGCAGGCTGAAGGCCATGCCCTGCCCGACTATGTTCTGCCTGCGGTCGGCGATTCGCTGATGGGCACGCTGCATCCGGAAGAAGCCATTCCGGTGCTGCAGGCGGCCGTCGCAGGCGATCCGACGCGCGACGCCTCGCATTCGGAACTGGCTTACGCCTACCTGGAAAGCGAGCAGCAGGAAAAGGCCGTCGACCTGCTGCAGGCGTGGCGCGACAAGGAACCTGCCTGGCGCTGGAGCAACGGCAAGTCGCCGTATCCAAACTGGTCGCGCTACGAAGCCGACCTCAACCTGGCGATGGTGCGCGCCTACAGCGGTGACCTGCCCACCGCGCAGCGCGATCTGGAATCGATGGTCGACATCGCACCGGGCAACGGCGGCCTGCAGAGCGCGCTGGGCAGCGTGTACATGATGCGCGGCTGGCCACGCAGGGCGCTGCAACGGCAACAGATGGCGCATGCGCTGGACCCGCGCGACATCGAGCCACGGCTGGGCATGCAGGAAGCCTACGTCGCCCTGCAACGCGATGACCTGGCGCGACCGCTGCACGACGATCTGGTCGCGCGGTACCCCACCCAGCCCGCCGTCGAACGCATGGACCAGGCCTGGCGCGCGCACCGCGGTTGGCAGCTGAAGGCATGGACCGACATCGGACGCAGTTCCGGCGGTGGTGGCACCTCGCCACTGGGCAACGACGACCGCCGCTATGGCATGGAAGTCCAGACACCCGTACTCGACGATCGCTGGCGGCTGTTCGCCTTCGCCGACCGGCGCTCGGTCGATTTCCAGGACCAGCGCATCGACCCGCTGTGGCTGGGCGCGGGCGTACGCTACCGATTCGGCCGTCTGGATGCGGAAGCTGCAGTGCTGCGCGCCAACGACCACATCGGTGATACCGGCCTGCGCGTCGGCGCGGGCTGGCAGTTCAACGACCACTGGCATGCCGGACTGACCGCCGCACGCAATGATCCGGATGCATCAATGCAGGCGCGCGTGGCCGGCATCACTGCCGACAGCGTCAGCGCGCAGGTCGACTACCGGCGCAGCGAACGCACGCACTGGATGTTCGGCGCCAGCCGCTTCCGCTACGACGATGGCAACCATCGCGAACTGTTCAGCACCAGCGTCGAGCAGCGGCTGCTGACACGCCCACGGTGGCTGATCGATGGCCTGGGCAGTGCATACACCAGTCGCGGCAGCCGCGATGATGCTCCCTACTTCAACCCGAAGCGTGATCGCATGGTCGAGATCGGCCTGCGCATCGACCAGCAGCTGTGGCGCCACTACGAACGCCACTTCCGCCACCGGCTGACCGTCTCGCTGGGCGATTACTGGCAGGACGGCTTCGGCAGTGCACTGGTGCCGTCGGTGTCATACATGCACGAGTGGCAGCTGGGCCAGGGCCGCGTGTTCGAGTATGGCGTGCGCTGGTCGCGGCCGGTCTACGACGGCTATCGCGAACGCCATATCGGCTTCGAAGCCGCACTGCGCTGGGGAGACTGACATGACCCGCATCCTGCGCCTGATCGTGCTCCTGCTGCTGTCGGCTGCGCCGCCGGCCTTCGCGCAGCAGGCCCTGCATCTCGATGCGATCGACAACGGCCTGCTGATCCTCAGCTACCACGACATCCGCGACCAGGTCGCAGCCAAGGGGGATGCCGATACCTATGCGGTGAGCACGCAGAACTTCGCCGCCCATCTGGACTGGCTGGGGGCACACGGTTACCACCCGGTGTCGCTGTCGCAGGTGATCGACGCCTCCCTGGGGCGCGCCACGCTGCCACCGAAACCGGTACTGCTGACCTTCGATGACGGCCTGCGCAGCGTCTACGACAAGGCCTTCCCGTTGCTGCAGGCTTACCGCTATCCGGCGCTGGTGGCGGTGATCACCGACTACGTGGACATGGCACCTGGCCGCACCATCGACTATGGCTACCGGCCGTTCGGCCGCGACGACTTCATCACCTGGGCACAGCTGAAGCAGATGCACGACAGCGGCCTGATCGAAGTGGCCAGCCATACCGACGACCTGCACCACGGGGTGCTCGCCAACCCACAGGGGAACTCCACCCCGGCTGTCGTGACCCGCGTTTACAACCCCGCCACGCGCAGCTATGAGAGCGAGGCGCAGTACGCGCAACGCCTGCGCGCCGATCTCTCGCGCAGCGTGCAGCGCATCGAGCAGCACCTGGGCGTGCGCCCGCGCGCCATCGTCTGGCCATACGCGGCCTACAACCAGTTGAGCAACGACATCGCCGAGCAGCTGGGCATGCCGGTGTCCTTCGATCTGGAGGGCCGCAGCACGCCGGTGGCCAGCGACCTGCATGGCCTGGCGCGCTTCCTGGTCAGCGACAACCCGACCGTGGAAGGGCTGGCCTACGAGCTGCGCCGCGACGTCGCACTCGATGGCATCCGTGCCCTGCAGATCGACCTGGATGATGTCTACGACCCGGAGCCCGCACAGCAGGCGCGCAATCTGGATGCACTGATCGAGCGGGTCAAGCGCATCGCACCGACGCACGTCTACCTGCAGGCGTTCGCCGATCCGGACGGCAACAACACCGCCGATGCACTGTACTTCCCCAACCGCCACATGCCGATGCGCGCGGACCTGTTCAGTCGCGTCGCCTGGCAGCTGAAATCGCGTGCGGGGGTGAAGGTCTACGCATGGCTGCCGGTACTCGGCTTCGAGCTGCCCGACCCGGTGCAGCGCAAGGCGCTGGCGATCCGCAACGGCGATGCCGATGGCATGTACCGGCTGGACTTCACCAATCCCCAGGCGCGCCAGGTCATGCTCGACCTCTACGAGGATCTGGCGGTCAACTCCTACTTCGAGGGCCTGCTGTTCCATGACGATGGGTACCTGCGCGATACCGAGCTGCCCACGCTGGCGGCCGGCGATGGGGGCAGCGCACGCACGCAGGCGTTGATCGACTTCACCCTGGCGCTGCGCAACAGCGCGCAGCGCTGGCGGCCGAAGCTGGCCACGGTGCGCAACCTGTACGCGGAGCCGGTGCTGCGCCCGCAGAGCGAAGCCTGGTTCGCGCAGCGCCTGGACCTGTTCAACAAGGCCTACGACCAGACCGCACTGATGGCGATGCCGTGGATGGAAGGCAGCAAGCATCCGGAGCGCTGGCTCGACCAGCTGCTGGCCGCGGTGCGTGCACATGACCCACAGCTGCAGCACACCCTGTTCGAACTGCAGACCGTCGATTGGCGCAGCGGGCAACCGATTCCCGCCGAGCGCCTGCGCGCGCAGATCCGCCAGCTGCAGGCGCAGGGCGTGCACCACTTCGCCTGGTACCCGGACGACTTCATCGCCGACCAGCCCTCCACCCGCGATGCCCGCGCGGCAATGTCCGCCGGCAACTTCCCGTACCCGGAGAAGTGACATGGACATGCATCCGTTGCTGCAGGTCCTGTTCCAGTTCGCCTTCTACTACCCGATGGTGATGGCATTCTTCTGGATGTCGGGCGGCCTGTATTACTACTTCCGGCGCGAACGCCATTCGCGCCCACGCAACGACCCGCCGCTGATGGTCGATCCACCGTTCGCGAGCCTGCTGATTCCCTGCCACAACGAGTCGGCGAACCTCGACGACACACTCGGCGCGGCGCTGGCCCAGCGCTACCCGGCCGACTATGAGGTGATCGCCATCGACGACGGCAGCAGCGACGACACGGGTGCGCGGCTGGACGCCCTGGCGGCAAAGCACCCACGCCTGCGTGTGCTGCACCTGGACCGCAACCTCGGCAAGGCCAATGCGCTGCGCATGGGGGCGCTCGCCGCACGCTCGGAATACCTGGTGTGCATCGACGGCGACGCGATGCTGGAAGAACACGCGCTGCACTGGATGATCTGGCACCTGGTCAGCGGCAACCGGGTCGGCGCGGTCACCGGCAACCCGCGCATCCGCAACCGCTCCACCCTGCTCGGACGCCTGCAGGTGGCCGAGTTCTCCTCGATCATCGGCATGATCAAGCGCGCGCAGCGGGTGTACGGGCGCATCTTCACCATCTCCGGCGTGATCGCCGGCTTCCGCCGCACCGCCCTGCACCAGGTCGGCTGGTGGTCCGATGACATGGTGACCGAAGACATCGACATCAGCTGGCGCCTGCAGCGCGCGCACTGGGACATCCGCTACGAACCCAACGCACTATGCTTCATCCTGATGCCGGAAACCCTGAAGGGACTGTGGCGGCAGCGGCTGCGCTGGGCCCAGGGCGGCGTGGAGGTGATGCTGCGCCACGCCCGCTCGCTGCTGCACTGGAAGGAGCGGCGCATGTGGGGCGTACTGCTGGAGTACGTGCTCAGCGTGATCTGGGCCTACACCATGTTGTTCATCGTGGTGCTGTGGGCGCTGGGCAAGTTCATCGAACTGCCCCCGCAACTGCATATCGCCAGCCTGCTGCCGGAGTGGCATGGCGTGATCCTGGCCCTGGTCTGCCTGCTGCAGTTCGCCAGCAGCCTGATCATCGACCGTCGTTACGAAACACAGATTGGACGCAACTACTTCTGGGTCATCTGGTACCCGATGGCGTACTGGTTGATCAGCCTTTCCACCACCCTGGTGGCGTTGCCGAAAACCCTGCTGCGCCGTCGCAGCAAGCGCGCCACCTGGACCAGTCCCGATCGGGGGATCCGATGAACGCACAACGCCCGTCCAACCGCTTCGACTCGCGGATGATCCGCAAGCCGCATCGCCAACCACGCTTCCAGCGCACCGCCTGGGGCTTCGTCACCCTGGCGTTCTGGGGGTTCTACTTCTACCTGTGGGCCCCACTGGTCACCCTGGTGTCGTGGCTGGTCGGCGGCCAGCTGGCCTGGCAGCAGCTGTACGAACGGCAAAGCCAGTTCGACCCCTATGTGCTGGTGGCGTTGCCGCTGATGCTGCTGTGCGCCAGCGTACTGCTGATCGGCTGGGCCGAGTACAACCGCGCGCGCTTCCGCGGCCACGACCGGCGCCTGCCGCGGCCGCTGGCCAGCCTCAACGAAGTGGCCGCCGACCTGGGGGCCAGCACCGGGCTGGCCGAGCGCCTGCTGGGCTGCAAGGCCGCCACGCTGCACATGGACGATCACGCGCGGCCGATCGGCATCCGCCGCGAGGTGGTGTAACTCGATTGCCCTGGGTGCCGACCCTGGTCGGCACTTGCTTTGGTAGATGCCGACCTTGGTCGGCGTTCTCTCTGGTGGGTGCCGACCTTGGTCGGCACCGGGGGCTACCGCGAAGAGCATCCACGCATGGCGTGGATCTACGTGCGGGTCTGCCCTTCACCGCGCACGACAAATCGTTCGACGGTGAGTGCCTCCAGCCCCATCGGGCCGTACGCGTGCAGGCGCGTGGTGGAGATGCCGATCTCGCTGCCCAGGCCCAGCTGGCCGCCGTCGGAGAAACGCGAGGACGCATTGACCATCACCACCGCCGAGCGCAGCGCAGTGACGAAGCGCTCGGCGTTGCCCGCGTCTTCGGTGGCGATCACTTCAGTATGGTCGGAGGTGTAGGCACGGATGTGCGCAATGGCAGCGTCGAGATCGTCAACCACGCGCACCGCCAGCACCAGATCGAGGAACTCGGCGGCATAGTCGTCTTCAGTGGCCAACATGCTGCCCGGCAGCAGCGGCTGCGCCTGCGCATCGGCGCGCAGCTGCACGCCGCGCTCGCCGAGCGCCTGCGCCACGCGCGGCAGGAACGCTTCGGCCACCTCGCGGTGCACCAGCAGCGTTTCCAGCGAGTTGCAGGCTGCAGGGCGGCTGCACTTGCCATCCACCAGCAGGTCAATGGCCTTGCCGAGGTCGGCGCTGGCATCCACGAACAGATGGCACACGCCCTTGTAATGCTTGATCACCGGCACCCGCGCATGCTCGGCGACGAAGCGGATCAGGCCTTCGCCGCCACGCGGAATGGCCAGGTCGATCAGCTCATGCAACTGCAGCAGTCCCAGCATCGCTTCGCGGCGCAGGTCGGTCAGCACGGTCACCGCAGCCGGCGGTACGCCGTTGGCCTTCAATGCGCCGGACAGCGCCTGGGCGATGGCGGTGTTGGAGTGGATCGCCTCGGAACCGCCGCGCAGGATCACGCCATTGCCGGCCTTCAGGCACAGCGCGGCCGCTTCGGCGGTCACGTTCGGGCGGGCTTCGTAGATCATCGCGATCACGCCCAGCGGCACGCGCACCTTCTGCACCCGGATGCCGTTTGGACGCACATCGTCGCGGGTGATCTGGCCGACCGGATCGGGCAGCGCGGCGACCTCACGCACGGCTTCGGCCATCGCGAACAGGCGTGCCGGGTCCAGCGCCAGGCGGTCGAGCATGGCACTGCCAACGCCCTTGTCGCGCGCGGCAGCAAGGTCACGCGCATTGCCGGCCAGGATCAGCCCGGCATTCACTTCCAGTGCCTGCGCCATCGCCAGCAGCAGCGTGCGGCGCGCCGCACTGTCGAGGCCGGCAACGATCTGGGCCGCGTCACGGCAGGCACGCGCCTGCGCTTCGATTTCGCTCATCGGGGTGTCCTTCAATCCGGTCATGGCAGCACCAGATCGTCGCGATGGACGACACTGCCACCGTAGTTGTAGCCCAACACGGCCTCGATGTCGCGCGAATGGCGACCGGCGATCCGGCGCACATCATCGGCGGCGTACTGGCTGACACCACGGGCGATGCAGACACGGCCCTCTGGTGCATTCCAGCACACCTGCACCATATCGCCACGCCGGAACGCGCCCTCCGCACCGGTGATGCCACCGGGCAGCAACGAGGCGCCCTTCTCACGCATGGCCTGTGCCGCACCGGCATCGATCACGATCGCGCCTTCGGTCAGCGGCGCATGCCGCAGCCAGTGCTTGCGGGCCGCCTCGCGGCTGCGCGCGGCGTGGATGCGGGTGCCGAACAGGCGGTCCTGCGCCAGTGCACGCACCACGTCGCTGCTGCGGCCGTTGAAAAGGTAGGTCTCGATGCCGAGACGACCCGCCTTGGCCGCCGCCTCAAGCTTGGTCCGCATGCCGCCGGTACCGGCGCGCGACCCTGCGCCGCCGGCCATCGCCAGCACCTCGTCACTCAGTTCCGGCACGTCGTGCAGTGGCCGCGCATCGGCCACGGTGCGCGGGTCCGCGCTGTACAGGCCGTCGATGTCGGTGGCAATGAACAGTGCATCGGCATCGACCAGCGCGGCCACGGTGGCGGCCAGGTTGTCGTTGTCGCCGAGCTTGAGTTCGTCCACCGACACGGTGTCGTTCTCGTTGACCACCGGCAACGCGCCCAGCCGCAGCAACTCATTGAGCGTGGCGCGTGCGTTGAGGTAGCGGCGGCGGTTGCGCAGGTCGTCGTGGGTCAGCAGCACCTGCGCCACAGGGCGCTCGAAGAAGCGCTGCCAGAGCCCGATCAGCTGGGCCTGGCCGAGCGCGGCCAGGGCCTGCCGCGCCGCCATCGCCGCACCGGGTTCATCGGCCCGCGGCAGGATCGCGCGCCCCGCCGCAACCGCACCGGAGGAGACGATCACCACCTCGCGCCCGGCCAGGACGTTGGCGGAAACAAACTGGGCCAGGCCCAGCGCGTGGCGTGGCGACAGGCCGCCCCCATCGGCCGCCAGCAGGCTGCTGCCGACCTTCAGCACTGCACGCCGCCACGGCGGCAGCGCTTGTTCGGGGAACGGCGAGGCGACGTGGGCAGCGTGCTGGATCATCGGTCAGGCTCTCAGCGGGTGTTCCATTCGTGCACGGTCAGCGCGGAGGCCTGCATCGTCACCAGCGGATCGGTGGCGACGATGGCCTGCGCCTGCGCCAGGCTGTCCACGTTGCACAGCACATAGGCGCCACCGCTGCCATCGGCAAAGCCGCCGGTCAGCTGCAGCTTGCCCTGTGCCTGCAACGCATCGAGAAAGTCACGGTGCGGCTGCACGGCGGCGGCGTTGAAATCGGGCCGGCGCATGGCCAGCACCAGGTAGACGGTGCCGGCCATCAGGACAGCGCCTGCCAGCGCGCGTGCAGTTCGTCCAGGCGCAGGTCGGCGGCCGAACCCGGCGATACGCGTGCGGCCAGGCTGCCTTCCGGGGTACGCCCCTGCCCTGCGCTGTCGGCACCGGCGGCAGCAGCCTTGTAGGCCTCGCGGAACGGCACACCGGCCACGGCCGCTTCCACCGCCACATCGGTGGCGTACATGCCCGAGTCGATTGCCGCGCGAACCTTGTCGTCGCGCCATTCCAGGTTGGCCAGCAGCGCCGGCAGCAGTTCCAGCGCCGACAGGCCGCGACCGAAGCCGTGGAAGATGGCGCCCTTGGACGACTGCAGGTCGCGGTGATAGCCCGACGGCAGCGACAGCAGCTGCTCGATCTCGGTACGCGCGGCGGCGACGCTGGCGTGGGTCGCGCGCATCAGCTCGATCACGTCCGGATTGCGCTTGTTGGGCATGATCGAACTGCCGGTGGTGTACTGCGCCGGCAGCGCGACGAAGCCGAACTCGGCGCTGGTGAACAGCGACAGGTCCCAGGCAATGCGGCGCAGGTCCAGCGTGGCGCCGCCCAGCGCTTCCAGCGCGGCCAGTTCGAACTTGCCGCGCGACAGCTGCGCGTAGATCGGCGAGATCTGCATGCGGGCGAAACCGAGCGCGGCCGTGGTGTGCTCACGGTCCAGCGGCAGGTTCACACCGTAGCCGGCAGCCGTGCCAAGCGGATTGGCGTCGACCAGCGCATGGGTGTCGCGCGCGCGGATGGCGTTGTCGATGAAGGCCTCGGCCCAGCCGGCCCACCACATGCCGGCCGAGGACACCACGGCACGCTGGATGTGGGTGTAGCCGGGGATCGGCAGATCCTTCTCGGCCTGCGCACGGTCCAGCGCGACCTTGGCAACCTCGGCGCTGAGCTGGGCCACACGCTGCAGCTTCTCCTTCAGCCAGAGGCGGGTGGCGACCAGGATCTGGTCATTGCGGCTGCGGCCGGTGTGGATCTTGCGGCCGGCATCGCCGAGACGTTCGGTCAGGCGCGCTTCGATCGCCGAGTGACCATCTTCGTACTGCGTGTCCAGCACGAAGCGGCCTTCGCGGAAGTCCTGCGCCAGCAACTCCAGTTCGCGCAGCAGGCCTTCCAGCTCGTCGGCGCTGAGGATGCCGATGTGCTGCAGGCCTTGTGCATGCGCGGCGCTGGCGGCGATGTCGTGCAGGAAGAATTCGCGATCGAGGATCACGTCATCGCCGGCGAGGAAGGTCTGGATCTGGGCGTCGACGGCGACGCCGGGCTTCTGCCAAAGAAGGTCTGCCATGGGGGCTCCGGAATACGTGTTCAGTGCGGGATCGACGTCAGTTCGTCGATGCCCAGCGCGAGGTTGAGGTTCTGCATGGCCTGGGTGGCCGCGCCCTTCAGCAGGTTGTCCAGGGTCGCCACCACCACCACCCGCTTGCCGCCCGGGGCCAGGGTGAAGCCACCGACCTGCGCACCGTGGCGGCCGGCGATGCGGCTGACCCACGGCGCTTCATCCACTACCTCGATCAGCGGTTCGCCCGCATAGGCCTGCTGGAAGCGCTCGACGATCTGTTCGCGGGTCTGCACGCGGTTCAGCCACAGGTTGGCGGTGAGCGTGATGCCCCGGAAATGCGGCGCGACATGCGGCATGAATTCAACCGCAACGCCCAGCTGGACCGACACTTCACGCTCGTGCACGTGGTTGGTCAGCGCATACGGCATCAGGTTGTCGGCCAGCAGTTCGACGTTGTTCTTGTCCGACGGCGTGGTGCCGGCGCCGGAATAGCCGGACACACCGAAGCACTGCGGCGGGCCGGCCAGCAGGTCCAGCAGCGGATGCACCGCCAGCTGCATCGCCGTGGCATAGCAGCCCGGGTTGCTGATGTGCTTCTGGCCGTTGTAGCGGCCGCGGGTCAGCTCCGGCAGGCCGTAGTACCACGCATTGTCGAAGCGGTAGTCGGCCGACAGGTCGACAATGACGGTGTCCGGCTTAGCCGCTTCCAGCGCGGCCACGAACGGTGCGGCCAGGCCGTTGGGCAGGGCCAGGATCACCGCGTCCACGCCCTTGGCGGCCACCGCGTCGGCGTCCAGATTCTCGTACTGCAGCTCGCCCTGGAACTCCGGATGGTGGTCGGACAGGCGCTGCCCCGCGCGTTCGCGCGAGGACACGAAAGCCAGCTTCAGCCGCGGGTGTGCGGCCACCAGCTTGATCAGCTCGGCGCCGGTATGGCCACGGGCGCCGACGATGCCCAGGGTGAAAGTCGAATCGTTCATGCGTGGCTGTCCAGGCGGTACTGCAGGTGGCGCTTCACGCCCTGCCATTCCGTATCGATGATGGAGAAGATGACGGTGTCGCGCGGCGTGCCGTCGGCGTGCCGCTTGTGGTTGCGCAGCACGCCGTCCTGCTTGGCGCCGAGGCGGGCGATGGCGGTGCGCGAGGTGAAGTTGAACCAGCTGGTTTCCAGCACCAGGCTGATGCAGCCCATGGTTTCGAAGGCGTGCTGCAGCAGCAACAGCTTGGTTTCGGTGTTGACGCCGGTACGCTGCACGCGCGGTGCATACCAGGTGTAACCCAGGCTGAGCTTGGGCACGCCGGCATCCAGGTCGTAGAAGCGGGTGGTACCCACGATGTCACCCGCCGCATCGAGGATCACGAACGGCAGCACCTTGCCTTCTGCCTGTGCCTGCAGCGCGGCCTGCACATAGTGCTCGACCCGCTCCGGCGAAGGCACCTGGGTGTACCAGAGCTGGTCCAGGCCGCTGCCCTCCACGGCGGCGCGCAGGCCAGGCACATGCTCGGGCTGCAGCGGCTGCAGTGTCACGTGCTGGCCGCGCAGGGTGGGAATCGTAGTCCAGTGATCGGAATGGTCCATCATTCAGCCCTGCAGGCTCGGTGCGCGCTGGGCGCAGTGGTCGACATAGGTGCTGATCCGGTCGATGCCATCGGCGCCGTACCAGAACACCTTCCAATGGCCCTGCTTGTAGCAGCCATCGGATTCAGCATAGTAGAAGTGATTGATCGGGTTGCCATTGCGCGAACGCCAGAACAGCTGCGGCGTTTCATCCCGCATCACGTTCCACACCGCGCGACCGAGGCCTTCACCCTGTGCGTCATCGAGCACGGCGAACTTGTCCAGGTACACGCCCTCGGCCTCGTCGGTAAGGATCACCGCCGTGCGGTAGTTCTCGCTGACGTAGGCGCGCAGCAGCTTGGTCTTCTGGAAATAGTCAGGCACCAGCGTGCGGCCGAAGCTGGATTCGATCAGGCCCTTCAGCCGTGGCAGGTCCAGCTCGTTCCACGCGGTGGCGCGCAGCACCTTCTCGCCCTTGCGCACCAGCGTGCCCGAGCCCTTGTGGGTGAACAGTTCCTTGGCCAGGTCAGCCGGGCGCGTGATGGACACCGACGATTCCAGCGGCAGGCGGTCGAGCAGATCCTTGATCTGTTCGATCTTCACCTTCATGCCACCGTGGATCCACGGCTGCGCGATCAGGTGGTCGTACTCGGTGGACAGGTTGATCGAATCGATCACGCTGCCCTGCTCGTCCAGCAGGCCGCCGGTGCCGGTCAGGAAAATGATCTTGTACGGCTGCAGCTCCTGCACCAGCTCGTTGGCGGCGAAGTCGGCGTTGACGTTGAGGATCTGGCCACCCGCGGTTTCGCCCAGGCTGGTGATGACCGGGATAGAACCGGCGCGCAGGCTGGCCTCGATCGGCGCCAGGTTGACCCGCTTCACTTCACCGACCAGGCCGTAGGTGTCCACGCCCAGGTACTCCGCCTCGAACACGCCACCGGTGATCGAGGTGGCACGCGCGCCGTTCTGCTGCAGGGCTTCGACCAGGCGCAGGTTGGACTGCTGGAACACCCGGCG
This sequence comes from Stenotrophomonas sp. SMYL86, assembly GCF_036320025.1. Classification (NCBI taxonomy): domain Bacteria; kingdom Pseudomonadati; phylum Pseudomonadota; class Gammaproteobacteria; order Lysobacterales; family Lysobacteraceae; genus Stenotrophomonas; species Stenotrophomonas sp. SMYL86. Next base: position 39,242 of record NZ_JAWIRU010000002.1, on the reverse strand, counting down.
CACGATCGCCAGTGCCTCCGGCGAGGTCACGCGCAGGCCGTTGACAGTCTGCTTCTCGATGCCGGCGGCCGACAGCTCGGCATCCAGCTGCGGGCCGGCGCCGTGCAGCACGATCGGGGTCAGGCCGACTTCCTGCAGGAACGACAGCGAAGAGGTCAGCGCGTCGAGATCGTCGCGCAGCACCGCGCCGCCGACCTTGACCACGGCAAAGCGCTTGGCGTCCAGCTGCGAGAAGCGCTTGAGGTACTGGCTGATCTCCTTCGCGCTGGCCATGCTGGAAAGCAGGCGCACGATGGTCTGGCGGGTCTGGCGGTGGGGCTGGAGGGCAGGAGACATTTCGGTTTCGTCACAGGCGGCGGTCGCCGCGTTGCAGTTCCACCCGGCCAGGGCCGGGCGGCGTTGTGGGGTCGATCAGGCGCCGGCGGCGATGATGCGGTGCACGGCGTCGGTGTAGCGCTGCAGCTGCTCCAGCGTCACGAACTCATCGGCGGTGTGGGCCTGGGCGATGTCACCCGGGCCGAACACCAGCGTGGTGTATCCAGCAGCGGAGAACAGCGAGGCCTCTGTCCAGAAATCCACCGCGTTGCCGATCGGCAGTTCCAGCGCATCGGCCACGTCGCGTGCCAGCAGGCGGCGGTTCTCGGCCTCGGCGATGTCACCGGCCGGCAGGCTGGGGCCACGGAAGGTTTCGGTGAACAGTGCAGCTTCCGGTTCGGCAAAACCGGCGAAGGTCGCCAGCAGGCCATCGATGTCCATCGACGGCAGCGGACGGAACCCGAACCGCACTTCGGCGGCCGGCGCGATCATGTTGGCCTTGATCCCGCCTTCGACGCGACCGATGTTGAAGCGCAGGCCGGTCAGCCCGCCGAAGCGCGCCGAGGCCAGCGATTCCACATGGTCCAATGCGCGGTTGCCCCAACGCATGGCCTGATGCAGCGCGCTGGCGGCCGCATCCTGCTTGCCCGACGCGTGCCCGGCGCGGCCGGCGAACTGCATCAGCACCGAACTGATGCCACGGTGCGCCAGCACCGCTTCGCTCATGGTCGGCTCCGCCACCAGCACCGCTTCATATGGCAGGCCACGGGCCAGGAATGCGGCGATGCAGCGCGGATCGTTGGCTTCTTCGTCGCTGGAGAACAGGAACGCGGCATCGCCATCACTGGCGTTGGCCGCGGCCACCAGTGCAGCGGCGGCACCCTTGATGTCACACACGCCCAGGCCGATCACACGATCTTCCAGGCGGCGCATCACGTGCGGGTCGGCACTCCAGTGCGGCGAATCCGGCACGGTATCCAGATGCACGTTGAACAGGTACTTCGGCGTACCACGCACGGCGTACAGGCTGACCGCACCGGCACCGTGGTCGATCACCTCGACGTTGAAGCCGGGCAGGTTCGCGCGCAGGTAATCGAAGATGCCACCGGTGGTGATCGCACGCGGCGGGTTGCGGGTGTCGAAGGACACCAGGGCCTGCAGGTGATCGAGCGTCTGTTCAAGCATGTGTCTGAATATCCGTAGGGTTCGAAATCGGTAGTGCCGGCCGCTGGCCGGCTCCGCAATGATCCAGCCGTGCCACGAGCCGGCCTGCGGCCGGCACTACCCTCCATTGACGTTGCGAGGCGCCGGCCAGCGGCCGGCACCCCCGTCACAGGTCAACCGCGATTGACCTGCGCATAGACAGTGGAGCTCATTCCGAACAGCTTGATGAAGCCCTCGGCCTCCTCCACGCCCCAGTCGGCCGACTGCGCGTAGGTGGCGCCCTTGGTGTTGAGCAGGTGCGGCGACTTCACCGCCACTGCATCGACGCGGCCGCCGCGGGTTTCCAGCACCACTTCGCCGTTGACCTTGGCCTGCGAGGACTTCAGGAAGGCCTCGATGTCGGTCTTCAGCGGGTCGTGGTAGAAGCCTTCGTAGACCAGCTCCACCCACTTGCGCGCCACGTCCGGCTTGAAGCGGTTCTGCTGCTTGGTCAGCACGGCATCTTCCAGCGCGCGGTGCGCGGCCAGCAGCGACACCAGGCCCGGGGCCTCGAACACGATGCGACCCTTCAGGCCGATCACGGTGTCGCCGGTGTAGACACCGCGGCCAACGCCGTACGGGGCGAACAGCTTGTTGAGCTGGGCCAGGATCTGGTCGCCCGGCAACGCCTTGCCGTTCAGTTCGACGGCTTCGCCCTCGACGAACTTCAGGGTCACGTTCAGCGCCTGCTCCGGCCACTCGCTGCGCGGTGCGCACCAGCCACGGGCGCCCTCGCCCGGCGCTTCCCAACGGTCGATCTCGCCGCCGGACATGGTCAGGCCCAGCAGGTTCTCATTGATGGTGTAGGCCTGCTGCTTGGCGCGCACGCCGAAGCCGCGCTCTTCCAGGTACTTCTGCTCGTAGGCGCGGGTCTGGGTGTGTTCCTTCTGGATCTCGCGGATCGGCGCGATGATCTGGTAGTCGCCCAGTGCCTTCACCGCCAGGTCGAAGCGGACCTGGTCGTTGCCCATGCCGGTGCAGCCGTGGGCGATGATGTTGGTGCCCAGTTCGGCGGCACGCTTCAGCGCGGCATCGACGATCAGGTAGCGGTCCGAGACCAGCAGCGGGTACTGGCCCTGATAGCCTTCGCCTGCCCACACGAACGGCTTGACGAAGCCTTCCCAGATGGCCGGGCCACCGTTGACGGTGACGTGGCTGGTCACGCCCAGCTCGGCGGCGCGCTTCTCGATGAAATCACGCTCTTCATCATCCACGCCGCCGGTATCGGCGAACACGGTGTGCACGTTGTAGCCGCGCTCCTGCAGGTACGGCACGCAGAAGCTGGTATCCAGGCCGCCGGAGAAGGCGAGAACGACGTCTTTGTTGCTCATGGGGATCAGGTCCACTTGGGGGATGGGAATTCGGTAGAGCCGACCGCTGGTCGGCTGAAATGTTGGATGCGCCGCTGCGGGAGCAGCCGACCAACGGTCGGCTCTACCCCTTGTTTGATTCAGCGCCCGGCAACCGCCGCCATGATCGCCTTCTGCACGTGCAGGCGGTTCTCGGCTTCGTTGATGGCGATGCACTGCGGCGAATCCATCACCGCGTCGGTCGCCTTCACGTTGCGGCGCAGCGGCAGGCAGTGGCTGAACACACCGTTGTTGGTCAGCGCCATCTTCCGCTCGTCCACGATGAAGTGCTTGAACTGGTCGCGGATCGGCTTTTCCGGTTCCCAGTTGCCGAAGAACGGCAGCGCGCCCCAGCTCTTGGCGTAGACCACGTCGGCACCGGCGTAGGCGCTGTCGATGTCATGGCTGATCTTCAGCGAGCCGCCGCTCTCGGCCACGTTCTGCTCGGCCCAGCCCATGTAGCGGTCGTCGAGGATGTAGTCGGCGGTCGGGCACAGCAGGGTCACGTCCATGCCCATGCGGGTGGCGATGGTCAGTGCCGAATTGGCGACTGCGGTGTTCAGCGGCTTGGGGTGGTAGGTCCAGGTCAGCACGTACTTCTTGCCGCGCAGGTCCTGGGTGCCGAAGTGCTCCTGCAGGGCCATGATGTGGGCCAGCTCCTGGCACGGGTGGGTGATGGTCTCCATGTTGATGACCGGCACCGGCGAGTACTTGGCGAAGCTGTTGAGGACGATGTCCTGGCGGTCGTAGGCCCAGTCGATGAACTTGGGGAATGCGCGCACGGCGATGATGTCGCAGTAACGGCCCAGCACCTTGGCCACTTCAGCGATGTGCTCTTCGGTATCGCCGTCCATCACCGTGCCGAGGTTGAACTCGATCGGCCACGCATCCTTGCCCGGCTGCAGCACCACCGCGTGGGCACCCAGCTGGAACGCACCCAGTTCAAAGCTGGTGCGGGTGCGCATGGACGGATTGAAGAACACCAGCGCGATCGACTTGCCCTTGAGCTGGTCGCCGAGCTTGTTGCGCTTGAACAGCGCGGCCTGGGTCAGCAGCGCGTCGAGCTCGCTGCGGCTCCAGTCCTGGGTGTTCAGGAAGTGCTTGGGGGACATCATCTTTCCTTGCGTAGCGGCGCCGGGTTCGACGCGGTGGAAGGGAAAACAGGAAGCAAAGGTGGTACGAAAAGGTTGCAGTTGCAGCTTTCATGACGCGGAAACGAAAAAACCCAGCCGGCGGGCTGGGTTTTTTTCGGACGAACAGCAAAAAGCTCCGGTTACCCAGCGAGGATGTGGGGTTCCGGTCGACGCGCACGCGAGGTCATGCCCGACGCCTGTCGGGCTGCGCTGCTGTCGTGCTGGAAGTCGGTGAGCTTCATGGTCAACCATCTTTGCATGCGGCCGGGGCCGACGCAAGGGGCCGGGGTCGCAGAATCAGGGATTGCCGGCGGCGCCCTGCTCGGGGCCGACCCAGGGGGTGATCGACACCCGGATCTTGAGCCGGTTGCCGGGATCTTCCGGCAGCCGCGAGCGGTACTTGGTGCCCTTGTAGACGTAGTCCACGTCGTAGGCGATGGGCCGGCGGAATTCACGTCCCACCGGCACGATGCGACAGTCGCGGGTCAGCATCGGACCATTGTTGGCCGGTGCCGGCGCCGGGGCCGGTGACTCGGCGGCGGTGTCCTCGGAGACCTCTTCATCGCTGCGCTTGAACATCGAGCGTACCGAGTCCCAGAAGCGGCTGATCCGGCCCTTGTCCTCGACCGGCTCCTCACCAGTGACATTGACCGGCGCCAGGGTCCGGGTCGAGACCGGCTCGCAGTGTTCTTCGGTACGGGTCGCGCGCAGGGTCTGGAACACGGGTTCGACGTTCAGTACCTGCGCGTAGTCGAACTTCACGTTCTCCACGATCACCACCCGGTTGCGGGGCTCGGCCTCCTGCGCCTGGGCCACGGCGGCCAGCGCCGACAGGCAGGCCAGGGTCAGCAACGCGGTGGATTTCATTGGCGAAGGGAGCAAGGACACGGCAATAGTGTAGGCAGTGGCGAGCGCAAGGGGCTGAACATTACCCGTCCACGCTGCTCCTGCCCACCCCACCCTGGTTGGACCCGGCGTCCACCGGTGGCAGGCGGTGCCCCCAAAGGGGGCCGACACGTTCTAAAATCACAGGCTTGTCCCTCAGCCACAGCCCCATGACCCTGCGCCTGCACAACAACCTGACTCGCCAGCTCGAACCGTTCACCCCGCTCGACCCGGCCTGTCCGACCCTGTATGTGTGCGGCCCGACGGTCTACAACTACGTGCACATCGGCAACGCCCGTGGCCCGGTAGTGTTCGGGGTGCTGGCCGATCTGCTGCGACGCCGTTTCGGTGGCCTGCGCTACGCGCGCAACATCACCGACGTGGACGACAAGATCAACAACGCCGCGCGTGAGCAGGGCGTGCCGATCAGCACCATCACCGACAGGTTCGCCGCCGCCTACCGTGAAGACATGGCCGCGCTGGGCGTGGTGCCGCCGGACATCGAGCCGGAAGTGACCGCGCACATCCCGCAGATCATCACCATGATCGAGCAGCTGATCGCCAATGGTCATGCCTACGCCGCCGAAGGCCACGTGCTGTTCGCGGTGGCCAGCTTCGAAGGCTACGGCAAGCTCTCGCGCCGCGACCCGGAAGAGATGCTGGCCGGCGCCCGCGTCGACGTGGCCCCGTACAAGCGCGACCCAGGCGATTTCGTGCTGTGGAAGCCGTCCAGCGATGACCTCCCTGGCTGGGAGTCTCCCTGGGGCCGTGGCCGCCCGGGCTGGCATATCGAATGCTCGGCGATGGCCGCCGCCCACCTGGGCGAGACCATCGATATCCATGCCGGCGGCGTCGACCTGCAGTTCCCACACCACGAGAACGAGCTTGCGCAGAGCGAATGCGCCCACGGCGGCAAGATCTTCGCCCGCTTCTGGCTGCACAACGGCATGCTCAACTTCGGCGGCGCCAAGATGAGCAAGTCGCTGGGCAACATCGAACGCGTGCACGATCTGGTCCGCCAGCACCCGCCGGAAGCGCTGCGCCTGGCCCTGCTGTCGGCCCACTACCGGCAGCCGCTGGACTGGTCCGATGGCCTCATCGAGCAGTCGGTGCGCACCCTGGACCGCCTGTACGGCACGCTGCGCGAGCTGGCGTCGGTCGAGGCGGTCGTGGCGATCCCGGCCACGGTCGAGGCGACTCTTGATGACGACCTGAACACCCCGCAGGCACTGGCCGAAGTGGCCCGCATCGCCGCAGACGCACGCCGGGCCACCGACCCTGCCGAACAGGTGCGCCTGAAGGGCGAACTGCTCGGTGCCGGCCTGGCCCTGGGCCTGCTGCAGGCCGATCCAGCGCAGTGGTTCGGCACCGCGGCCAGCGATGATGGCGAAGATGCCCGCATCCAGGGCCTGATCGACGAGCGTGCCGCCGCCAAGCAGGCACGCGACTTCGCCCGTTCCGACACCATCCGCGACCAGCTGGCCGCCGAAGGCATCGTGCTGGAAGACACCCCGCAGGGCGTGCGCTGGTCGCGCAAGCGCGGCTGACCCACCCTGCCCCGTGGCCGGTCCGCCGGCCACGCTCCACTGTAGAGACTGTTGTGACCGACTCCCCGTTCCCGCTTGAACCCACCGCCGCCGAGGCCCAGACCGCCATCGCCGAGGAATTCGGCTTCTTCGGCGACTGGTCCGAGCGCTACCAGTATCTGATCGACCTCGGCCGTAAGCTGCCCGCCTTCCCGGACGAATGGAAGACCGAAGAGCACCGCCTGCTCGGCTGCCAGTCGATGGTCTGGATCGTGCCGGAAGGCAATGCGCAGTCGCTGCGCTTCCACGCCATCAGTGATTCGGCCATCGTTTCCGGCCTGATCTTCCTGGCCCTGCGCGTGTACTCCGGGCGCTCGGCGCAGGAGATCCTGGCCACCGAACCGAGCTACATCCAGGACATCGGCCTGGCCCGCCACCTCTCGCCCACCCGCAGCAACGGCGTGGCGGCGATGCTGGCCTTCATCCGCGAGACCGCGCAGGCCCAGCTGCAGCGCGACCCGTCGTGAGCGAACCCGCCACGGCCGAAGACACCGCGCTGGGGCTGCTGTCCCGGCCCGGTTTCGCCAAGCTGCTGGCCTACCGCATCTTCGCGATGCTGTCCTACCAGGTGGTCGCGGTCACCGTCGGCTGGCACATCTACGAAGTCACCCGCAATCCGTTCTCGCTGGGCCTGGTTGGCCTGGCCGAGGTGCTGCCGTTCTTCTGCGTCGCGCCATTCGCTGGTTATCTGGTCGACCACCTGCCGCGCCGCCGGCTCGGCATGGTCGCCTGCTCCGGGTTGATCGCCACCGCGCTGGTGTTGACCGGCGTGGCCAAGGGCTGGCTGCCGTTCGAAGGCGTGTGGCCGATCTACGCGGCCATTGCGCTGACCGGCATGGTCCGCGCCTTCCTGTCGCCGATCTACAACGCCCTGTTCGCCCGCGTGCTGGCCCGTGACCAGTTCGCACGTGGCGCTGGCCTCGGCGCCGTGGTGTTCCAGGCCGGCATGGTGGCCGGTCCGGCATTGGGCGGCGTGCTGGTCGGCTTCGGCGGCAAGGGCCTGTCCTACGCGGTGGCCACGGGCTTCGCGCTGGTGGCGATGGCCTGCCTGGCCACGCTGAAGGTGGAAGAACCGGTGCATACCGGTCCGGCCGCCCCGATTTTCAAGAGCATCGCTGAAGGCGCGCGCTTCGTGGTCGGCAACCGGATCATGGTCGGGGCGATGGCCCTGGACATGTTCTCGGTGCTGCTGGGCGGCGTGGTGGCGATGCTGCCGGCGTTCCTGCACGAGATCCTGCACCACGGTCCGGAAGGCCTGGGCATCCTGCGCGCAATGCCGGCGCTGGGCTCGGTCTGCGTTGGCCTGTGGCTGGCGCGCCACCCGCTGCACCGCAATGCCGGCCGCGTGCTGCTGTTCGCGGTGGCCGGCTTCGGCCTGTGCGTAATCAGCTTCGGGCTGTCGCAGCACTTCTGGCTGTCCGCGCTGATCCTGCTGTTCTATGGGGCCTTCGATGGCGTGTCGGTGGTGATCCGCTCGACCATCCTGCAGCTGGCCACACCGGAAGAAATGCGCGGCCGGGTGTCGTCGATCAACGGCATCTTCATCAGTTCGTCCAACGAACTGGGCGCGTTCTATGCCGGCACGATGGCAAAGCTGCTCGGCCTGGTGCCGGCAGTGGTGCTGGGTGGGTTCGCGGTGCTGAGCGTGGCCGGGATCACCGCGTGGAAGAACCCGACGTTGCGGAAGCTGAATCTTCGCGACCTGCAGTGATGCTGCGAACAGCGGATTCGGCGGCGCCGGGCGTTTGGCTGGGTCCGTTGCTCTCCCTCGATGATTGGGCTTGTCACTTTCTTTTCGCGAAAAGAAAGTAACCAAAGAAACGCGCCGCCATCCGCGAGCCGGCGCTACGCGCCGGTGCCCTGTGCTCCTCGGTGAATCAGGGGGCGGCGCCGAACTCGCTGCGCTCAAACAGCGGCGCCTCTTCGCCCCTGATTCCCCTGCGGTGCTCGGCTCGCTACAAGGCGGACCCAACAGCCGCGAGCGCACGCATGACCGCCCTTGGTAGAGCCAAGCCATGCTTGGCTGCTTTTGCTTTTGCTCTTCCTTGCCCTCCGGCTTCGGCCTGAGCCGAGCATGGGCTCGGCTTTACAGCAACCGCGCACGCAGGAAACCGTCGAGAGCCTGCGGGTGGGTCCGATACCCGGAAGGCGCCGTTCTACCCAGCCAACCACCTCCCAACAAAAAACCCGGCCGAGGCCGGGTTTTTCGCATGACCATACAACGATCAGGAATCAGTCGCCCTGCTGCTTCTGCAGGTGCTCCCAACGCTCCTGGGCGTCGATGGTGCGTTCCGCGGTAAGGCGCGCTTCCAGGCGCTCCAGGCCGATTTCTTCGCCGGTGTCGACGCAGTAACCATAGTCGCCCGCTTCCAGGCGCTTCAGGGTGCTGTCGATCTTGCCGATCAGCTTGCGGTAGCGGTCACGGGTACGCAGTTCCAGCGAGTTCTCGGTCTCGCGGGTCGCGCGCTCGGCTTCGTCGCCGATGTCACGCACTTCCTCGCGCAGGTTCTCGATGGTCTGCTTGGACTCTTCCACCAGGTCCGCGCGCCAGTTCTGCAGGCGCTGACGGAAATACTCCTGCTGCAGCGGGCTCATGTATTCCTCTTCCGAGGACGGCTTGTAGCCAGCCGGCAGGATCGGGCGGCCGGTGGCCTCGTCGGTCTTGTACTCGACCACCTTGTACTTGCTGCGCGGGGCCGGTGCCGCCGAGCGGGCGGCGACGGCCACGGCAACCTTGCCGACAGGGCGCGACACGGTCTTCGGGGCGGAATCGGATTTCACGGCGGTTTTGGCAGGCGATTTCGAAACGGGCACGGGATTCTTGGATTGCGGGGCCTTCGAAGCAGCAGGAGCGGCGGCCGGGGCCGGCTTGGGGGCCGGTTGGGCTGCTGCCACTGCCACGGTCTTGGCCGGGACAGGCTTGGCCGGAGCCGGCTTGGGGGCAGGCTTCGGTGCGGACTTCACTACGGGGGCCGGGGTCGGCTTTGCGGCCGGCGCGGCAACATTCTTGGTGACTTTCTTTACAGCGGCAGGCGTGGCCACCGGTTTAGCCGCAGCAACCTTCTTCGCTGCAGGTCTGGCGACCGGCTTGGCCGCAGCCTTCTTCACCACCGCCTTCGGCGCCGGCTTGGCTGCTGCCTTCTTCGCCACCGGCTTGGCGGCGGCCTTCTTCACCGGCGCGGCCTTGCTGGCGGCTTTCTTCACCACCGGCGCCTTCTTGCTGGCAGCGGCAGGCTTGGCCTTGGCGGGCGCAGCAGCCTTCTTCGCCACCGGCTTGGTTGCCTTGACCGACGTTTTCTTTGCGGTGGCCTTCCTGGCCGCCGGTTGCGAGGACGCTGCCTTGGTCGCCGGCTTGCTGGCCGGTTTCCTGGCAACGGGCTTTGCCGCCAACTTCTTCACAACAGGCTTGGCGGTTTTCTTGGCGGCCGTTGCGGCCTTCTTTGCAGTTTTTTTAGCAGCCACGAAACGCTCTTCCTTGGATTCCCCGGGGCCCGGGAAAGCGGGCCTTTATAGCCTACCCGACCCGCAGCAGCAACCTCGACCCCCTGCTCCATTCAGTCCTGGAGTCAAGGCGCCCTTGGAGGCAGTCCGACGAACACGGACCGCCTTGCGCGGTACGGAACCTGGCCAGCACCCGAAGGTACTGGTACCGGTCGCAGGCCATCGGCGACATGCGACCAACGGCCCATCCTGCACAAATGCGGCCTTCATGCCAACTGGCATAAGATGACTGGGTGATCTCGCGCCTGCTCATTGCCCTGCTGCGCTTCTACAAGCGCTTCATCAGCCCCCTGCTGGGGCCACGCTGCCGTTTCGTGCCGAGCTGTTCTGAATACGCGATGGACGCCATCTCGCGGCACGGCCCGCTGCGCGGAAGCTGGCTGGCTGCGCGCCGGCTGGGCCGCTGCCACCCGTTCCATCCCGGCGGCTTCGACCCCGTGCCCGAGTCCCCCAACGCCCCCTCTTGCCGTTGCACAGGAAAACACTGACATGTCCTCCACCCTCATCACCAACGCCCGCATGGTCAATGAAGGCCGCACCTTCGACGGCGACCTGCGCATCGAGAACGGCCGCATCGCGCAGATCGGCAACGGGTTGGCGCCGCGCGACGGCGAGCAGGTGGTGGACGCAGCCGGACGCTGGTTGCTTCCGGGCATGATCGACGACCAGGTGCACTTCCGCGAACCGGGCCTGACCCACAAGGGCGACATCGCCAGCGAATCGGCGGCTGCGGTGGCCGGTGGCCTGACCAGCTTCATGGACATGCCCAACACCAATCCGCCGACACTGGATTCGACCATCCTGGAAGCCAAGTACGAACTGGCGCGCGGCCGCGCCTGGGCCAACTACGGCTTCTACCACGGCGCCAGCAATGACAACCTGGACGCCATCCGTGCCCTGGACCCGAAGAAGGCCCCGGGCGTGAAGGTGTTCATGGGTGCTTCGACCGGCAACATGCTGGTCGACAACCCGGAAACGCTGGACGCGATCTTCCGCGAATGCCCGACCCCGATCATCACGCACTGCGAAGACACGCCGATGATCGATGCCAACCTGAAGGCCTTCCAGGAGAAGTACGGCGATGCGCTGACCCCGGACATGCACCCGGACATCCGCTCGCGCGAGGCCTGCATCAAGTCGACCCGCCTGGCCATGTCGCTGGCGCGCAAGCACGGCACCCGCCTGCATGTGCTGCATATCTCCACCGCCGACGAGTTGGCGCTGTTCGAGAAGGGCCCGCTGATCCGCGCCGACGGCAGCCGCAAGCAGATCACCGCCGAAACCTGCGTGCACTTCCTGCACTTCGCGCGCCCGGACTATGCGACCAAGGGCAACCTGATCAAGTGCAACCCGGCGATCAAGGAAGTGTCCGACCGCGAGGCGATCACCGCCGCGCTGGCCGACGACGTGCTGGACGTGCTGGCCACCGACCACGCGCCGCACACCTGGGAAGAGAAGCAGAAGCCCTACGCACAGGCGCCGTCGGGCCTGCCGCTGGTGCAGTACGCGCTGGTGGCCGCGCTGGAACGGGTGCACGAAGGCAAGCTGACCCGCGAGCAGGTGGTGCAGAAGTTCGCGCATGCCCCGGCGCAGCTGTTCGACGTCGAGGAGCGCGGCTTCCTGCGCGAGGGCTACTTCGCCGATCTTGTGCTGGTCGAAGACGTGCCGTTCACGGTCAAGCGCGAGGACGTGCTGTCCAAGTGCGGTTGGTCGCCGTTTGAAGGCACCACCTTCCGTTCGCGCGTGGCCTCCACCTGGGTGAACGGCCAGCTGGTGTGGGACGGCAGCAAACTGGTCGGCGAACCGGCCGGTCAGCGCATGACCTACGACCGCTGATGCGTTCGGCACTGATGATCGGGGCGCTGCTGCTGGCCGCGCCCCTGCTCACCGCACCGGCAGCCCAGGCGCAGGATGGCATCGGCAGCCTGATCGACAGCCGCGTAGTGTTCCCGGCCAGCGCGTCGCAGGGCGCGCTGGTGATCGGCAAGGTTCCCGCCGGCAGCCGCGTGCAGTACGCCGGCCGCCAGCTGCGGGTGAGCGGCTATGGCAGCGTGGTGTTCGGCATTGGCCGCGACGAGAAGGGCCCGCTGCGCGTGCAGGTGCAGCGCCCTGATGGTGGCAGCGAGACCGCGACCATTGCGGTGACCCCGCGCGACTGGCCCACCGAGCGGGTCAACGGCGTGCCGCCGAAGACGGTCAACCCGCCGCCGGCGATTGCCGAGCGGATCAAGCGCGAACAAGCACAGGTGACCGCCGCGCGTGCCCGTGATGACGACCGTACCGACTTCACCCAGACCTTCATCTGGCCGGTGCAGGGCCGCATCAGCGGCCGCTTCGGCAACGCACGCGTGTACAACGGACAGCCCGGTGCCGGTCATTCCGGCATGGACATCGCGGTACCGACCGGCACGCCGGTGAAGGCGCCGGCCGCCGGCATCGTCACCTTCGCCGGCCCCGACCTCTACCTGACCGGCGGCACGCTGCTGCTCGACCACGGTTTCGGTGTCAGCTCCAACTTCCTGCACCTGTCGCGCATCGACGTAAAAGTTGGCGACCGTGTGGAACAGGGCCAGGTGATCGCTGCGGTCGGCGCCACCGGTCGTGCCACCGGCCCGCACCTGCACTGGGGCATGAACTGGTTCGATACCCGTATCGATCCGCTGCTGGTGCTGGAGCGCAAGTAACGGTCGTGCCGGGCGCTGGCCGGCAACCCCATGATCTTCGCGGCGAATCTGGATGCCGGCCGGCGGCCGGCGCTACCGTGATGTTTCGACGCATGGAAACAAGGAACGTTGCATGCCCGCTACGGGTGATATCCACGTCGTCCACAACGCACGCCTGGGCGCCTACGTGGCCTACCAGCTCACCCACCAGAATACGGAGGACGGCAGCTTCGCCGTCCTTGCACTGGACTGGGTGGGCAGTGCCCTGCCGGATGCCGCCGCCGTTGCAGCCATGCAACCTGCCCGCTTCAGCCCGTTCCGTGCGGCGCCCGCGATCCTGCACCGCTGGGTAGGCAAACGCGTCCCGCGCGATTTCCGGCAGGCAGGCTGGCGCGAGCCGCTGATCGCCGATCATCCGAGGGCTTACGGCAGCTGGCCGGATGGCGCCGAATGGGTCGGGCAACGCAAGTGGGATGCGCTGGATACCGATGCCGTGCGCGCCTTCCACGCCGCGATGTCCGCGCCGCAAGACCAGAGCGTGGTACTGGGAAGCGATGCCTTTCCGGTGCGTCGCTGTACCCGCCAACTGGACAGCGCGACCCTGAACCGTGCGCCGTCACTGGCTGTATTCGATGCCCTGCCGCTGCTCACGCAGCTGGAGATCAGCACACCGGTGCCGGGCCTGCTGCCGTGGCTGCGTACACGGCCGTTGATCCATACCTTGCAGATCAGTGGCCTGCAGCAGACCGACGTCGATGTGCGAGGAACCCGGCTCCTGCAGATGACGATCGATGTCACCGGCCTGCGCTCGCTCCACCTCAACCCGCAGCTGGATCGCCTGACGCTGATCGGCAGCATCGATCCCGCGCTGATCATCCACGCCGAGGACGAGGGCCGCTGGCTGACCCTCATCAGCACCGATCCGCTGCTGCCAGGCCTGGGCCTGGCGCAGCTCGGTGAGCTGCAGCTGCGGGAGGTACGCGAACTCGACGCCGCACGCATCGCCCAGCAGTTCCCGCAACTGCAATCACTCGCGATCAACGGCGCCCCCTGCCTGCTGCATCAGCTGCAGTGCCTCGGCGATCTGCAGCAGCTGCACACCCTCAGCGGCAGCGATCTCTTTCCGCCTGCTGGTTCGGTGTTTCCGGCACCGGAATGCTGGCTGCGCTTGTGCCGGCTGTGGCTGCGCAGCTTACCGGCCGATCTTGGCACCGCCATCAGGAAGGCCTACAAGGGCGAGGTGGCAAAAGGCCTGGATCTGGATGTGGGCCAGCTGCGCAAGCCCGAATGGCTGGCCGCAAATCTCGACAACCCCTTCCGCGACTGGGAGGGAAGCACGCACATCAGCACTGCGCAGGCGAAGAAGGCAACCACGCTGTATCGCAAAGCCTGTACGGATGCATTGAAGCTGGACACCGATGACCGCGATGCCGCAGAACTGACCGCAGCGCTTGCGCAGATCGGCCGCAACTACACCGAAGGCTTCAACGCACTGGACCGCCGCAGCGGCTTCATCGAAACCGAAGAGCGCGAGCAGATCTACATGGCGTGGATGGGCATCGTCGATGCCGTGGAAGCGGCGCGCGCACCGGGCACTACGCCGCTGCAGCGCGACGTACTGCGCGAAGCAATGAACGAGGTCAGGACGTTCTGAGGCGCCCTGGAAGGGTAGCGCCGGCCGCTGGCCGGCAACCCCATGAATCCTGCATCGCCCTGGCTGTCGGCCAGCGGCCGGCACTACCACGGCAATCGATCAGCCGCGCGCAGCCCACCACACACGCAGCAGGGTGCGTACCGGCGTGGCTTCGATCGGCTTGCCTGCCGCCTGCGCGGCAAGGCGTGCACGCGCCAGGCTGGACCACACGCGGCGTGGGCGCGGGCCGGGCACGCGGCTGCCCCAGCCCTTCAACAGATGCTGCGCCCAGCGCTGTGCGGCCGTGCTGGCATCACCGTCCAGCAGGCTGCGCGGCACACCGGCTACGCCGGCATCCTGCAGGCGCTGGGCCAGGGTCTGCAGCTGCACCGCACGACCGGCGCCAGTTCGCGGCTTGTCCGCGAACAGGGCTGCCTCCACTGCGGCCACGGCCTCTGCGTAGTTCGCCAGCGCGCGCTCGGCGCCGGCCGCATCCAGCGCGACCGTGCGCGCTTCAACCAGATCCGGAAGTGCTTCGGCCAGCTGCGCCCACGGCGCACGCACCGGCTCCAGCAGGCGGCCCAGCGGATGGCGCGAACGATGCGCGGCCCAGCTGCGCAGCTCCTCGCCCCACCACGCCAGCTTGGCGTCGGCCGGCAACGGGTCGCCGCTGGTGTTGAGCATGTCGTCGAATTCCTGCAGCAGCGCGAACCACGCCACCGCAAGCTCGCGTTGCGATTCGGCCACGAACGGGGCGGCCACCGACCATTCCGGCCAACGGCTGCGCCACTTGTCGAGGAAACTGTCCAGCGCGGTACTGCTCACTACGTGATTCCTTACGGCTGGGCCGGGGCTGCCGGCCGGGTCGGCCAGAGGCTGGCCAGTTGCAGAAGTTCGGCGTTCTCGACCAGCACGTCGGCCTGCCAGGCCAGCGGATCGTCGCTGTGCAGGCGATAGCCCCACAACGCCGCCACCGACGGCATGGCCGCGGCACGCGCGGCGATGATGTCGCGCTCGTCGTCGCCCACGTACACGCAGTCTTCGGCGGCGATGCCGATGGCCTGCGCGGCGTGCAGCAACGGCAGCGGGTGCGGCTTGCGCTCGGCCAGGCTGTCACCACCCACCAGTACCGCACAGCGCTGCTGCCAGCCGTGCTGCGGCAGGATCAAGCGCGCCAGGTATTCAGGCTTGTTGGTGACAATGCCCCACACCGTACCGGCATCGTCCAACGCGGCGAGCATGCCGGCCACGCCATCGAACAGCACTGCGTGCTGGCCGATCAATGCTTCGTAGCGCTGCAGGAATTCCGGGATCAGCGCGTCACGTGCGGCAACGTCCAGTTCCGGGAACGCAGCCGAGACCATCGCCCGCGAGCCCTTCGACACCACCGGGCGCAGCGCGGCCGGATCGATGGGTGCGCGTCCACGCTCGGCCAGCATCGCGTCGCAGGTGGCGACGAAGTCCGGCGCGCTGTCCAGCAGGGTGCCGTCCAGATCGAACAGCACCGCGCGCGGGAAGCGGGCCGCGGTCATGCCGGCTTGACCGCGTAGGCCAGGTAGTTGATGTCGGTACGGCTGCTCAGGCGGGCCTGGTTGCGCCACGGCTCGTAGGCCATGCCGCTGACATCCACCAGCTGCATGTCGGCCTCGCGCAGCCAGCGCGCCAGCTCGGCCGGCTTGATGAATTCCTGGTAATGGTGCGTGCCCTTGGGCAGCAGCCGCGCCACGTACTCGGCGCCGACGATCGCCACCGCGAAGGCGGCGGCGGTGCGGTTGATGGTCGACAGGAACAGGTGGCCGCCCGGCTTCAGCAGGCGCTTGCAGGCCTCGATGATCGCGCCCGGGTCGGGCACGTGCTCGAGCATTTCCATGCAGGTGACCACATCGAAGCTGCCCGGCTGCTCGGCGGCCAGATCTTCGGCAGCCTGCACCCGGTAATCGACCTTGGCGCCGCTTTCCAGCGCATGCAGGCGCGCGACCTTGACCAGTTCCGGGGCCAGGTCGATGGCGGTGACGTCAGCACCGGCCTGGGCCAGCGCTTCACTCAACAGGCCGCCACCACAACCGATGTCGAGCACGCGCGCACCGCGCAGCGGCACGCGATCGGCCACGTACTGCAGGCGCACCGGGTTCAGCGCATGCAGCGGCTTCTGCGGGCCGTCAGCGTCCCACCAGCGGTTGGCCAGCGCGGCGAACTTGTCCAGCTCGGCCTGATCGAAATTGGAGGAAGCGTGGGGGGCAGTCATGAGGGGTCCTTGCGGCGCCGGGGTTCAGGCGCGGATATGACGGATGCGCTCGCGCCACTGGCGCGCGTTGGCGATGATGCCCGGCAGGTCCATGCCGACCAGCTCGCGCTGCACCAGCTTCGGCTTGCCGGCAATCCAGACGTCGCTGACCTGCTGGCGGCCGGTGGCGTACACCAGCTGCGACAGGACGTTGTGCAGCGGCTGGGTTTCCAGCGCGGACAGGTCGACGCAGACCAGATCGGCCTGCTTGCCGACTTCGATGGAACCGATGCGGTCGCCGAAGCCCAGTGCGCGGGCGCCACCCAGGGTGGAGGCGCGCAGCGTGGTCGCCGCATCGAGCGCGGTCGCATCGTCGGCCACGGCCTTGGCCAGGATCGCCGCGGTGCGGTTCTCGCTGAACATGTCCAGGTCGTTGTTGCTGGCGCAGCCATCGGTGCCGATCGCCAGGTTCACGCCGGCGCGCTGCAGGGCGCAGGCCGGGCAGAAACCGGAGGCCAGCTTCAGGTTCGATTCCGGGCAGTGCACCACGCTGACGCCACGTTCGGCGCACAGGTGGATTTCCGCATCGGTCAGCTGAGTCATGTGCACCGCGATCAGGCGGTCGTTGACCAGGCCGAGCCGATCCAGCCGCGCCAGCGGGCGCTGGCCGTGCAGCTTGATCGAATCGTTGATCTCCTGCGCGGTCTCGTGGGTGTGCAGGTGCACCTGCATGTCGAGCTGGTCGGACAGCATCCGCACCCGCTCGAAGTTGGCATCGTTGACCGTGTAGGGCGCATGCGGCGCGAACGCGGTGCCGATCAGCGGATCGGTGCGCCACTGGTCGTGCAGTTCACCGGCCTTGGCGAAGTATTCGTCATCGGTCTTGGCCCAGGCGGTGGGGAAATCGATGATGACCGCGCCCACCAGCGCGCGGAAACCGTGCTTCTTGTAGACCGCGGCCTGCACGTCGCCGAAGAAGTAGTTCTCGTTGGCACAGGTGGTACCGCCGCGCAGCATCTCGGCGATGGCCAGAGTGGTGCCGTCGGCAACGAATTCGGGGCCGATCACCGCCGCTTCCACCGGCCAGATGTGCTGCTGCAGCCAGGTCATCAGCGGCAGGTCGTCGGCGACGCCGCGCAGCAGCGTCATCGGGTTGTGCGTGTGCGCATTGACCAGGCCCGGCATCAGGGCAGCCTCGGGGCGGCTCACCACCTGGGTGGCGCGGAACCGCGCGCGCGCCTCGGCACGCGGCAGGATGGCCACGATTTCACTGCCACGCACGGCAACGGCATGGTCTTCCAGCACCACCGCGTGCGGCTCGATCGGAACGACGTAACCGGCTTCGATGAGCAGGTCGCAGGCTTCGGGGAGGTGCGGGCTATCGCTCATGCGGGCTCACTGGCTGTGGGGCGAGATACTTCTGGGGGACACGCCCCTGAGTCAGGGGCTGCCGCGAAGCGGCGGGGTCTGGAGACTCGTGAAGCGGGGCCCATGATCTGCCGAAGCAGATCATGGGAGCGCCAGCGCGAATGCGATGGCGCGTACCCGGCCAGCGGCCGGCACTACCATGATCCGGCTGCGCCGGATTACTTGACGCGTGCGGAGTATTCGCCCGAACGGGTGTCGACGCGGATCACTTCTTCCTGGTTCACGAACAGCGGCACGCGGACCACGGCGCCGGTTTCCAGGGTGGCCGGCTTGCCGCCGCCGCCCGAGGTGTCGCCACGGACGCCCGGATCGGTTTCGGTGATCTTCAGTTCAACGAAGTTCGGCGGCTGCACGAAGATCGGCTCACCGTTCCACAGGGTGACCACGCAGGACTCTTCGCCCTTCAGCCACTTCTCGGCGCCGCCCATGCCGGCCTTGGTGGCCTGGACCTGCTCGAAGGATTCCGGGTCCATGAAGTGCCAGTACTCGCCGTCGCTGTACATGAAGTTCATGTCGGTATCGACGACGTCGGCTGCATCCAGCGAGTCGGTCGACTTCATGGTGACTTCCTGGGTACGGCCGTCCTTGATCAGGCGGTACTTCACGCGGGTGAAGGCCTGGCCCTTGCCCGGCTTGACGTATTCGGTGTCGATGATGACGGCCGGTTGGTTGTTGACCAGGATCTTCATCCCGTTCTTGACGTCGTTCATGCCGTAGCTGGCCATGCGTAAACTCCTGAGTGGCAAAAACGCCGCGGGTGCGGCGAGCCGTTAGAATGGAAAGCCCACCGGATGCCGGTGGGCGACTGTTTTTCTGCCCCCATGATAACCGCAGGCCCCCTCTCCATGCAGCTTTCCGCCTTCCCACGGCCCCAGTCGCCAGGTGCGCCCGCGCGCTGGCAGCAGCTCTGGCGCCAGGCGCTGCGCGACCCGCACGCCCTGCTGGCCCGGCTGCAGCTGGACCCGGCCGCGCTGGGTGTCTCGGAGGCGGCCATGGCCCAGTTCGCGCTGCGCGTGCCGGAGGGCTTCGTGGCCCGCATGCGCCCCGGCGATGCGGCCGACCCGCTGCTGCGCCAGGTGCTGCCGATCGACGAGGAAATGCACCCGGCGCCCGGGTTCAGCTTCGATGCGGTGGGCGATGGCGCCGCCAAGAAGGCCACCGGCGTCATCCAGAAGTACCGTGGCCGCGCCCTGCTGGTCGCCACCGGCAGCTGCGCGATCAACTGCCGCTACTGCTTCCGCCGCCACTTCGACTATGGCGCGGAGAACGCCGCCAAGGGCGGCTGGCAGGAGGCCGTAGCCGCCATCGCGGCCGATCCGGACATCGACGAGGTGATCCTGTCCGGCGGTGACCCGCTGTCGCTGGCCACGCACAAGCTGGTGGAACTGACCGACGCCCTGCGCCAGATACCGCACATCCGCCGCCTGCGCATCCATACTCGGCTGCCGATCGTGCTGCCGGAGCGCGTGGACGATGAACTGGTCTCCTGGCTGGGCAGCCTGCCCTGGCCGCTGGCGATCGTGGTCCACGCCAATCACGCCAATGAATTCGACGCCAGCGTGGACGCAGCGATGGCCCGCCTGCGCGGTACCGGCGCCCAGCTGCTGAACCAGGCGGTGTTGCTGCGCGGGGTCAACGACAGCGTGCAGGCCCTGCAGGACCTGAGCGAGCGCAGCTTTGCTGCTGGCGTGCTGCCCTATTACCTGCACCAGCTGGACCGGGTCGAGGGCGTGGCCCACTTCGAAGTGGACGACACCCAGGCCAAGGCGCTGATTGCCGGCCTGACCGCACGCCTGTCCGGCTACCTGATCCCCAAGCTGGTGCGCGAACTGCCCGGCGACCCAAGCAAGCGCCCGCTGTAACAAAAAAGGGGACGGAGGGAATTAAGTCGCTTATGCATTTGCGACTTAATTCCCTCCGTCCCCTTTTTGGGGGTCAGACGCCCGATTCGATCATCCGCACCACTTCGGTGGCGGTCACCGGGTGGCTCAGCCAGTAGCCCTGGCCAAGGTCGCAGCCGCGCTGCGCCAGCAGCTCGAACTGTGCCTGCTGCTCGATGCCCTCGGCCACCACGGTGATGCCCAGCGCGTGGGCCATGGCGATGATCGCCGTGGTCAGCGCAAGGTCGTCAGGATCGCGCTGCATGTCGGCAACGAAGCTCTTGTCGATCTTCACGCCGTCCACGGGCACCTGGCGCAGATGACTGAGCCCGGAGAAGCCCGTACCGAAATCGTCCAGCCACACCTTCACGCCGGTGCGGTGCAGCTTGTCCAGCAGCTGCGCGGCAACCATCTCGTCGCCGATCACGGCGGTTTCGGTCAGCTCCAGGTGCAGGCGCGACGCCGGCAGCCCGGACTCATGCAGGCACTGCGCGACCAGTGCCGGCAGTTCGCCGCCACGCAGCTGCCGCGGTGACACGTTGACCGACACGAACAGATCATCGCCCGCTGCCCCGCGCGGCCACTGCGAGGCCTCCATGCAGGCCGCACGCAGCACCTTCGGGCCGATGATCTCGATCAGGCCACTCTGCTCGGCCACCTCGATGAACACCGAGGGCGGGATCGTGCCCAGTGTCGGATGCTGCCAGCGCAGCAGTACTTCAACGCCGACCATGCGGCGGTCGCGCATGCGGAAGATCGGCTGGTAGGCCAGGCGCAGCTCACCGCGCTCCCAGGCGCCGCGCAGCTCCTGTTCCATATGCACGCGACGCTCGACCGCATGGTCCATCGCCCGGCTGTAGTAGCGATAGCAGTTCTTGCCGGCCATCTTCGCCTGGTACATGGCGATGTCGCCGTTCTTCAGCAGCGTGGTCGCATCGGCAGCATCGTCGGGGAACAGGGTCACGCCGATCGAGGTACCCAGGAACAGTTCCCTGCCCTGCACCACCAGCGGCTTGCCCAGCTCGCGCACCAGCACTTCGGCCAGCAACCGCGCGTTGGCGGCCACATCACCATCGCCGACCAGGATCACGAACTCGTCGCCGCCGAAGCGGGCCAGCAGGGCTTCATCGCCCCCGGCCTCGGTGACCGCGCGGCCGATACGCTGGGCGAACTGCAGCAATGCCTCATCGCCGGCCTCGTGGCCAAGGGTGTCATTGACCCGCTTGAAATCGTCGATATCGGCGAACAGAAGGCCCAGCCGGTGATTGGCGGCACGGGCCGCCATCAACCGATGATCAAGCGCCTCGCGGAATGCCAGCCGGTTGGTCAGCCCGGTCAGCGCGTCGGTATAGGCCATGCGCCGCACTTCGCGGTCATGGCGTGCGATCGCATCGCGCATCCGGGCGAAACCGCGGACCAGTTCGCCGACCTCGTCGTCGCGGGTGTTCTCGGCCAAGGGTGTCTGGTAGTCACCGGCCTCGATGCGGCGGGCGGCGACGGCAAGATCACGGATCGGCGCGACCAGGGTGCGCTGCACGTACAGGATCACCACCACGCCGATCACCACCAGCAGGCCCAGCATCAGCAGCAGCCAGCCCAGGTGACGGCTGCCGACCTGCTGCAGGCGCTCGCCCAGGGTGGCGTTGGCCGCCTGCTCGCGCTGCTGCACCTCATCCAGCGCCATGCCGACCCGGACGCCGCCAATGCGCTGGTTGCCGATCATGATCGGCATGGTGTTGTCGAGCACCTTCGGTGACTCCTGCACGACCAGCATCTGCGCGGCCGCGGCCTTGGGTGCCAGTGGATCGGCCATCGGCTGACCGAATCCAGACACCTCGACCGAGCCATCGTGTACCAGCCGGCCGCGTTCATCGAACACCAGTACATAGCGCACCACGGGCTGGCGCGCGGTACTGCGCACCAGTACGCCCACCTGGTCCAGGTCACGGTAGTACAACGGGTTGGCCAGCGCGTCGGACAGCTCACGCGCCATCGCCTCGCCGCGGCTGCGCACGCTGCGGTCGAACAATTCATGGATGACGCCGCCGCTGAGGTTGCGCACCTCGCCCTGCATCGCGGCCTGCCGCCCCAACAACACCGCAAGGATCGCGATCACCACGACCATCGCCCCGCCCATCGCGAGCAGGAACCGGGCCTGCATCCCCGAGCCAAGCCACTTCATTCCACTTCCATCCGCACGCGCGTCAATCCTTGTTTCAATTCATCCAACCGCTGCTGCGCATGCGCATCGACGCGGTGGAACCCGGAAGTGCCAAAAAACCGATGCAGCGCCCCCTGTGCCTGCGGGTCGCTGGCTGCCTGCAGCAGTACTTCCTGCAGGCGATCGCGCACGCGTGGATCAAGGTCGGCGCGGACCATCTCCACCGCACGCGGGTAGGGCTCGGTGCGCAGCAGCTCGCGGAAGTCGCGCCGGAACGCTGCCGGCATCCGCCGCTCGTCGTTCCAGTCCACGCTGCTCACCGCCCCCACGTCAACCACCCCCTTGTGCACGAACGTCGCGATGTTCAGCTCGCTGCGTGCAAACACGTAACCCACACTGTCCCGGCCCGGCATGTCCCATGCACCGGCCAGGATCTGGGGCGACAGGCCCTCCTGCAGCAACGTCATCACCGGCACCAGATAGGCACTGGTGGACGCCGTGTTCTGCAGGGCCAGGCGATGGCCCCGCAGATCCTGCACGCGCTGGATCGGGCTGTCGCGGCGCACGAAGAACACCGTCTGGTAATCACGCACGCCGTTGCGCTCGGTCAGCAGCAGTGGACGGGCGCCACTGCGCTGGCCCAGCGCCACTGCCGTACCGGAGGTTTCCGTGACCCAGTCGACCCTGCCCCGCCGCAGATAGCTGGCCATCTGCTGCGGGTCGCGTGCCATCAGGATCCTCCCCTCCTTGATGCCAACGTCGTGCATGCGCGCCACCACGTAGTCCAGCAATGGTTGCAGCTGCTCGTAATGGGCCTTGGGATCATCGCTGATCCGGCCCAGCACCAGCACCGGGTCCGGTGCTGCACGCACCGTCCCGGCCAGCAGGACCATGGCCAGGCTCAGCAGTCCCCCCTGCATTGCCTTTCGCAGACCCGACACAGGCTTCATCCCCCCTGGGTATCCGGACAGACTACCCGAAAAAATGAGAACGTCGTCAGCTGTCCTTGCCGCCTGCCTGGGCCAGTCGCGCCATGCGCTGGGTGTCGGCGAGGATGCCGCGCAGCAGGCGCACTTCCTGCTCGCTCGGCTCACTGCGCAGGAACAGGCGGCGCAGCTTGCGCATCGCCGATTCCGGGGCGCGGCCCTTGTGGAAATCGATCTCGTCCAGCGTGTCGCCAAGCTGGGCGAAGAAGCTCTCCATCTGCTCGTGGCTGGCCGCCTGTTCGCGGAAGCCGGGCTCGGCATCGGTGGCCGGCTGCGCGCCCAGCAGCTGCATGCGCGTTTCATAGGCCAGCACCTGCACGGCGGCAGCCAGGTTGAGCGAGCTGAACTCCGGGTCGGACGGGATGTGCACCGCTGCATGGCAGAGCTGCAGTTCCTCGTTGGTCAGGCCGGTGCGCTCACGGCCGAACACCAGCGCAACCTCGGCGCCTTCACCGGCTTTGGCCACCGCGCGGGCAGCGGCGTCGGCGGGCAGGTACTCCTCCAGCTGGACGCGGCGGGCACGTGCAGTGCAGCCCAGCACCAGGCGGCAATCGGCCACCGCCTCGGCCAGGGTGGCCACCACCGGGGCATCCCCCAGCACGTCTTCGGCACCGGCCGAGCGGCGGAAGGCCTCCTCGTCCAGTGGCTTTTCGGGGGCAACCAGCACCAGGCGGGCCAGGCCCATGGTCTTCAGGGCGCGGGCGGCGGCGCCCATGTTGCCGGGGTGCTGGGTACCGACCAGGACGAATCGGAGGCGGGTGGCGGCAGGAAACTGGGACATGAACAGGGAAAAGGTCGAGCTGGACGATGACCAATGGTAAACTGTGCGGCCGGCCACTGCGCCGGACCCGCTCTTTTCCCCCGCCAGTCCATCTCTTCTGCCTTTCCGGGAGCCCACGCCATGCAGAAACCCGCCGTAACCGTCATGGTCAAGGCCGCCCGCCTCGCCGGCAACGTCCTGTTGCGCAACATCAACAAGCTCGAGGCACTGAACGTGGTGCAGAAGGGCCGGATGGACTACGCCAGCGAAGTGGATGCGGACGCGGAAAAGGTCATCGTCAAGGAACTCAAGCGCGCCTACCCCGAATACGGTGTATTCGGCGAAGAAGGCGGCGTGCAGGGCGAGCGTCGCCACATGTGGGTCATCGACCCGCTGGACGGCACCAGCAACTACCTGCGCGGCGTGCCGCACTACTGCGTGTCGATCGCCCTGGTCGAGAACGGCGAGCCGACCGATGCGGTCATCTTCGACCCGCTGCGCAATGAACTGTTCACCGCCAGCCGTGGCGCCGGCGCCGTGCTGAACGACCGCCGCATCCGCGTGGCCGAACGCAAGGATCTGGAAGGCACCATGATCCACACCGGCTTCGCGCCGCGTGAGCGCAACCGCGCCAGCGCCCAGCTGAAGGCGGTCGACGCCCTGCTGGTGCACGGCGAAGACATCCGCCGCACCGGCTCGGCTGCACTGGACCTGGCCTACGTGGCCTGCGGCCGCGCCGACGCCTACTTCGAAGCCGGCGTGAAGGCATGGGACATCGCTGCCGGCCTGCTGCTGGTCCGCGAGGCCGGTGGCAAGGTCTGCGACTTCAAGGGCGCGACCCTGGGCCGCATGGACAACCGCGGTCCGGAGACCCACCAGATTGTGGCCGGCAACCTGAAGGTGGCCGAGTCGCTGCAGAAGGTACTGGTCAACACCGGTTACGCCGCCGAGTTCGACGCGAAGTTCTGAGGTTCCGCGTAACGCGGTTCATGGAGACGGCACCTGCGAGGGTGCCGTTTTCGTATCCGCGGTGATCGTGCTTGTCACTTTCTTTGCTCGTGCAAAGAAAGTAACCAAAGAAACACGCCGCCAGGGCGCGAGCCGTCGCTACGCGCCGGTACCCTGCGCTTCTCGGTGAATCAGGGGACGGCGCCGAACTCGCTGCGCTCAGACACCGGCGCCTCTTCGCCCCTGATTCCCCTGCGATGCTCGGCTCGCTCAAAGCGGACCCAAGGTCAAATGCCACAGCTGCACCCAGTAGATCCACGCCATGCGTGGATGCTGTTGCCCTTGATCTTGATTTTCCAGTCCGCCTTCAAGCGAGCCGAGCACCGCAGGTCCGGCGAGGGCGAAGAGATGCGGGTGTCTGAGCGCAGCGAGTTCCCGCACCGTCCCTCGACGGACCGAGGAGCGCAGGGTACCGATGCGCAGCATCGGCTCGCGCCCCGGCGGCGTGTTTCTTTGGTTACTTTCTTTGCACGAGCAAAGAAAGTGACACCTCCCCGCAGTCGCGGAAACGACTCTCGCCAGGTCGTACCCGGCGCCACCGATGCACCGGCGCGCAAACAAAAACGCCCGGCGCGAGGCCAGGCGTTCCTGCGCTACCGTGGAAGTACGGAGGCTTACGCCACCGTCGACGCCCGCAGCGCGGCGATGCGCTCTTCCAGCGGCGGGTGGCTCATGAACAGCTTCTTCGCCGTCGAACCGGCAATACCGAACGCCGCGATCTGGGTCGGCAGCGTGCTCTGGCCGTGGTTGAGCTGCAGGCGCTCCAGCGCGGCGATCATTTTCTGGCGGCCGGCCAACGAGGCACCGCCGGCGTCGGCGCGGAACTCGCGGTGGCGCGAGAACCACATCGAGATCATCGTCGCGAACAGGCCGAACACCATCTCCAGCACGAACACGATGATGTAGTAGGCGAAGCCACGACCACCACCTTCGCGGTTGCCCGACAGTGCGCTGTCGATGATGCCGCCGACCACGCGGGCCAGCACGATCACGAAGGTGTTCAGCACACCCTGCAGCAGGGCCATGGTGATCATGTCACCGTTGGCGACGTGGGCGATCTCGTGGCCCAGCACCGCTTCGGCTTCGTCTTCGCTCATGTTATGCAGCAGGCCGGTGGACACCGCCACCAGCGCGTTGTTGCGGTTGGCACCGGTGGCGAAGGCATTGATCTCCGGACCTTCGTACACGGCCACTTCCGGCATGCCGATGCCGGCCGCCTTGGCCTGACGCTCGACGGTGGCCAGCAGCCAGCGCTCGGTCTGGTTGCGCGGCTCGGTGATCACCACCGCGCCGGTGGAGCGCTTGGCCATCCACTTGGACAGCAGCAGCGAGATGAAGGAGCCACCGAAACCGAAGATGCCGGCCATGATCAGCAGGCCGCTCATCTTGCTGGGGTCGGTTCCCAACAGCGACATCACGATGCTGGCCAGGATCAGCACGGCAAAGTTCGTGGCCAGGAAGAGGGCAATACGGGTGAACATGGGAAATTCCGGCTCGGAAGGGGTCGATATCGATCAATTTGCGGTGCGGTCAGCTTGAATTCAAGCGCCAACCTGACCGACGATTCAGCCAGCATGACCTCCCCCATTCCCTGCGGCCGCTTCGCCCCTTCGCCGACCGGCCTGCTCCACCCCGGATCCCTGCTCGCCGCCTTCGGCAGCTGGCTGCTCGCCCGCCATCACGGCGGCCTGTGGCGGCTGCGCGTCGAAGACGTCGACCCGCCGCGCACCGTGCCCGGTGCAGCGGAATCACAGCTGCAGGTGCTGGCCGCGTTCGGCCTGGCCCACGATGGCCCGGTGCTCTGGCAGAGCACGCGCGGCGAGGCCTACCAGGCCGCGCTGGATGTACTGCTCGCCAGCGACCAGGCCTTTGTCTGCCACTGCAGCCGCAGCGAGCTGGCTGCCAGCGGCGGCATCCATCACCGCTGCGTAGCGCGGCAACCACGACCGGACCCCGCCGTCCGTTTCCGCGTGCCACCGCGCAGCATCGTGCATTTCGACGATGGCCTGCGCGGCCCGCAGCAGCAGGACGTGCAGGCCGAGGTCGGCGACTTCGTGCTGCGCCGCGCCGATGGCTGCTGGGCCTACCAGTTGGCGGTGGTGGTCGATGACGCCGCGCAGGGCGTGACCGAAGTGGTGCGCGGTGCCGACCTGCTCGACTCCACCGCGCGGCAGATCCTGCTGCAGCAGGCGCTGGGTCTGGCGGTGCCACGCTACTGGCACCTGCCGCTGCTGCTGGATACGCCGGGCCACAAGCTGTCCAAGTCACTGGCGGCGCTGCCGGTGGACAGCGAACGCCCGATGCCGGTGCTGCGCCAGCTCTGGCAGCTGCTCGGCCAAGCCCCTGAGGCGCTGGACCACGCGCAGGAGCTGGACGCGCTGCTCGCCGCCGCGCAACGGGCCTTCGACCCGGCGCGGTTGCCGCGTAGCGACATCCTGTTGCCGGCCGGCGCACTTTCCGCGCCGATGTTGCAGAATCACCCTTCCCCCACCTGATACCCGGACAGCACTCCATGACATCTCGCGTCGCACTGGTCACCGGCGGAACCGGCGGCATCGGTACCGCCATCTGCCAACGCCTGGCCGACCAGGGCCACCGGGTCGCCACCAACTACCGCGACGAGGCCAAGGCCCGCGCCTGGCAGCAGGCGATGACCGAACGCGGCTACAGCGTGTCGATCTTCCCGGGCGATGTCTCCGATCCGGACAGCGCCGAAGCGCTGGTGCGCGCCGTCGAGGCCGAACTGGGTCCGGTCGAGATCCTGGTCAACAACGCCGGCATCACCCGCGATACCACCTTCCACCGCATGCGCGCGGACCAGTGGCACGATGTGATCAACACCAATCTCAATTCGGTGTTCAACGTCACCCGTCCGGTCATCGAGGGCATGCGCCGCCGCGGCTGGGGCCGGGTCATCCAGATCAGCTCGATCAACGGCCTGAAGGGCCAGTACGGTCAGGCCAACTACGCGGCGGCCAAGGCCGGCATGCACGGCTTCACCATCTCGCTGGCCCGCGAGAACGCCGGTTTTGGCATCACCGTCAACACCATTTCGCCCGGCTACGTCGCTACCGACATGGTGATGGCGGTGCCGGAGGAGGTGCGTGCCAAGATCATCGCCGACATCCCCACCGGACGCCTGGGCAAGCCGGAGGAAATCGCCTACGGCGTCTCGTTCCTGGTCGCCGATGAAGCCTCGTGGATCACCGGTAGCAACCTGGACATCAACGGCGGCCACCATATGGGTTGGTAAGCCGCGCAGCGGGCCATCGCGGCGAACACCGCCGGCCCCTGCCAAGAGTCATGCTGCGCAGCACGCAAACCCTTGTTGCGCAACATGATCGCCGCCGAAAGCCAAGCCTGGCGGGGGCTGAGGCGGTTGCAACGGCTGCTGCACTGCGCCATGCTGCGCGTCTACTGTGACGAGTACCGCTTCATGGCTGCGACCCGCATCATCAAGAAGTATCCGAACCGCCGTCTCTACGACACCGAGATCTCCAGCTACATCACCATCGAGGACGTGCGCCAGCTGATCCTGGACGGTGAAGACTTCGAAGTCCGCGACGCCAAGAGCGGCGACGACCTCACGCGATCGGTCCTGCTGCAGATCATCGCCGACCAGGAACAGGACGGCGAACCGATGCTGTCCACCCAGCTGCTGAGCCAGCTGATCCGCTTCTACGGCGATTCCCTGCAGGGCTTCATGGGCAACTACCTGGAGCGCAGCATGCAGGTCTTCCTCGACCAGCAGCAGCAGTTCCGCCAGCAGATGGGCAACCTGCTGGGGCAGACCCCGTGGGCGATGATGAACCAGCTGACCGAGCGCAACCTGGAGTTGTGGCAGGAATTCCAGCGCAACATGGGCACGGGCTTCGGTGGCCCGCGTCCGGGCGGCACCGGAACGGGAACCGGCGCAGGTACCGGCAACAAGCCGAACGAACCGGGCACCGGCACCGGCGGCAAGACCCGCCGCTGAGCTGCTGCAACGGCTGATACGAAAACGGCGCGCCCCTGGCGCGCCGTTTTGTTTGGCATCGCGCCAACGATACGTCAGCGTTTCGCCTTGCACCCCGTGCATACGCGCTCGACCTTGTAACCCTTCGCCTTCAGCTTCTCGACCACGCCGTCGTTGCCCAGCAGGTGCAGCGTGCCCACCACCACCAGCGTACCGCCCTGCCCTGCCTGCAGGTACGGCAGCAGCTTCGGCACCCAGGCGTCATTGCGGCCGGTATTGATGCGCTGATACAGCTGCGGATACTGCTGGCGCATTTCCGCCGCCATCCGGGTCCACAGCACGCGCTCGTCACCGCGGCGCCAGGCGTCGTGCAGCTGGCGTGCCTGCTCGTCGGCCTTGCCGGCCTGGTCCAGCGCTTCGGCCAGCATCTGCCGCTGTTCCTGCAGCGTCATTCCGTCGAGCATGCCGATCTGGGTGTCGATGTCTTCCAGTCCCGCAGTCTTGCGCCCGGTCTTCTGCGCGCGCTCCATGAAGTGGCGGTCCAGGCCCAGTGCCGGGTCCAGGCCCAGCTTCTGCATCTGCCCGACCGAAATGCTCAGGCCGACAAACCACGGCTTCATCCCCTGCATCTGCGCCAGCGGCAGCTTGTTTTCGGTGGCGAACACCTGCAGCTTCTGCCAGGTCGCGGCATCGAGATCGCGCTTGAGCTCGCTGCCATCGGTGCGCACCGCCGCCTGCACCATGCGGCTGGCCAACTGTGGCGACTGCATGTCTTCCGGCGACAGTTCGAACACGACCCGCTGCGAAGCCTCGAACGCCTGTTCGACATCGGGCGACAACGGGTAGTCCTGCGGCTTCAGCAGGTGGAAGGAACCGAGCAGGTAGAGGCGCGAGTCACCCGGGCCGGTCACCTTCCACAGCAACGGCACCGGCGGCTTGGCCGCCGCTGCGCCAGCGGTATCGGCTTGCACAGTACGCGCTGCAACCAGCGGTGCCAGCGCACAGGCCGCCAACAGAACGGTGGCACGCAACAGGGATCTGATCGGCATATCAGCCTTCTCCTTCAGGCAGGTGGTACGCCTTCTCGCCCGCTTCCACACGCAGGTCCAACCGGTTTTCCGGTGGCGCCAACGGGCAGGTCGCGTAAGCGGTGAACGCACACGGTGGGTTGTAGGCATGGTTGAAATCGATGCGCACGGTGCCATCGGCAGCGGGGGCATCGGTATCCAGATAGCGACCGGCCGGATAGCTGCCACGGCCACTGGTGCGATCGGCAAAGATCAGGAACAGCGGCTGCCCCGGCGCACCGATCGCCTCCAACCGCCAGCTGCGGCCATCGCGCTGGAACTCGACTGCGCCGGCATTGGGCATTTCGGTGGTCAGGCCGGTGATGTCGACAATGGGCAGGGTCTTGCCCGGCGGATGTGCGACAAAGCGCGCCTGCACCTGCCAGTCCGGGCCGCCCGGCCAGTACTCCAGCCCACCGAAATCGCGACGTGCCGGCGCTTCGGCGTGCTTGACCCGCAGCGCATCGCGCGGACCGCGGCGGATGATGCTGAGCTGGCCTTTGCCGCCATCGAAAGCCAGCAGCGTCGGCTGCGGATCCTTGTCTGTGTCGATGCGGATGCGGCCGCGCACCGGCTGGCCATCATGGCTGACATCCACGCCGGCTTCGGGCGTGAACCACCATTGGCTGCCTTCACGGCGCAGCAAGCCCAGCTTGTCCGGCCCAACCGCCAGGCGGATGCCATTGGTCGCGCCGCTGCCGACGAAGTGGGATTTGTTCTGCAGCCAGTGCAGGCCGACCAGCGCGGTCCAGCCATCGGGCCGGGTCAGGTCCTGATAGCGTGCCACCCGCCACTGCTGCTGCTCGGCGGCAT
The DNA here is from genome assembly GCF_036320025.1 of Stenotrophomonas sp. SMYL86. NCBI lineage: Bacteria > Pseudomonadati > Pseudomonadota > Gammaproteobacteria > Lysobacterales > Lysobacteraceae > Stenotrophomonas > Stenotrophomonas sp. SMYL86. The sequence goes on along the minus strand of NZ_JAWIRU010000002.1, from coordinate 8,692 downwards.
AGGACGGATCCTCCGCGGCCGAGGCTGGTGCCGGCGGCGTCGCCGGGCTGCAGGCGGCCAACACCAAAGCGGCCAGCAGGCCGCCCATTCCCCGATAACGCATCGATGCTCCCCTCAACGTCCGCGCAGGAACCAGCGGTCGATCTCCGCCAGCGAAAAACGGGCCCAGGTCGGCCGGCCGTGGTTGCACTGGCCGGACCGCTCGGTGATTTCCATGTCGCGCAGCAGCGCGTTCATTTCCGGCACGGTCAGGCGCCGGTTGGCGCGCACCGCGCCATGGCAGGCCATGGTCGACAGCAGTTCGTCGCGTGCACTGGCCACGCGCCGGCTCTGGCCGTGTTCGCGCAGGTCGGTCAGCACGTCGCGCAGCAGGCCTTCCGGTTCGGCATGCGCCAGCAGCACCGGAATACTGCGCACGTGCAGCGCACCGGGGCCGGCACGGGTCACTTCGAAGCCGAGTGCGGCCAAGGTTTCACTTTCATTCTCGGCGGTGTCGGCTTCGCGCTCGCCCACCGCCAGCGTGATCGGCACCAGCAACGGCTGCGACTGCAGGCCGATGCCATCGTGCGCGTTCTTCAGCCGCTCGTAACCGATGCGTTCGTGTGCCGCATGCATGTCGACCACGATCAGGCCTTCGGCGTTCTCGGCCAGGATGTAGATGCCATGCAGCTGCGCGATCGCGTAGCCCAGCGGTGGCACGCCAGCGTCGGCACTGGTGACCGGCAGCCCGTTCTCGGTCGGCATCGGCGGCAGCGCAGCACCGCGTTCGGCGCCGGCCGGTGCGGCATACAGCGCGGCATAGGCCGCCGGTGCATCGGCCACCTGCAATCCCAGCGGTTGCTGCGGGCGCCAACCCGAGAATCCACCACCGCCACCACTCGAACCGGCCCCCGGTGCGGCACCGCGTACCAGACCGAAACCGGAGGCACCTGCACTGGAGAGCATCGGTGCCGCGCCTGCATCCACCGGATGCGCGGAGCCGGCGCCGATGTCCTGCACCGACATGCCGGCGCGGGTATCGGCCAGCGCATCCTTCAGCGTGCGGTAGACAAAATCATGCACCAGCCGCGAGTCGCGGAAGCGCACCTCGTGCTTGGCCGGGTGCACGTTGACGTCGACGCGGGTCGGGTCAAGCTCCAGGAACAGCACGTAGGCCGGTTGGCGGCCGTGATACAGCACATCGCCATAGGCCATCTTCACCGCATGGGCGACGCTGCGGTCGCGTACCGAGCGGCCGTTGACGTACAGGTACTGCTGGTCGGCGCTGGCGCGCGAATAATGCGGCTGCGCAATCCAGCCGTGCAGGCGCAGGCCGGCACCGCTGTGGTCGACGCGAACGGCCTGGTTGGCGAAATCCTCGCCCAGCGTTTCGGCCAATCGCGCATCGGAATACAGATCGCCCGGCTTGTAGCGACGCGAGGCCTTGCCGTTGTGCGAGACGCGCAGTTCGACATCCGGCCGCGCCAGCGCCAGCGAACGCAGCCATTCTTCGATATGGCCCAGCTCGGTGCGCTCGGCGCGCAGGAACTTGCGCCGCGCCGGTACGTTGTAGAACAGCTCGCGCACTTCCACCGTGGTGCCCGGCGCATGCGCGCGCGGCGTCACTTCGCCGATCTTGCCGCCTTCGATCTGCAGCGCCGAACCGTGTTCGTCATGTGCGCGACGCGAGGACAGGGTGAAGCGGCTGACCGAGGCGATCGACGGCAGCGCTTCACCCCGGAAACCGAGCGTGGCCACCGATTCAAGATCGTCCAGATCGGCAATCTTGCTGGTGGCGTGGCGCGACACCGCCAGCGGCAACTGTTCCGGCGCGATGCCACTACCGTTGTCGCGGATGCGGATCAGGCGGACACCGCCCTCTTCAAGATCGATATCAACGCGGCTGGCGCCGGCATCGATCGCGTTCTCGACCAGCTCCTTGACCACCGACGCGGGACGTTCGACCACTTCGCCAGCGGCGATCTGGTTGATGAGGATCTCCGGCAACGGCCGGATCGGGCGCGGATGGGTAGCAGACGTCATGCGGGGATGATAACGGAGCGGCCGAGGGTAGAGTCGAGCCATGCTCGACTGACGGGCTACCGGGAAGGCCCAGTCGAGCGCCGCTCGACTCTACAGAAAGCAGTAACCCGCCTTCGGCGGGTTACTTGCTGCCGCCGGCCATGGTGCCGGCGGCGTCGATCTCGGCCTGGGCCCGGGCGGCATACAACGTGCCCGGCGGCGGCTGACGGCTGAAGAACGTGTGCACGCCGTCCAGCACCGCACCGGCGATCTTGCGCTGGTAGGCCGGGTCGATCAGGCGGCGCTCTTCATCCGGATTGGAGATGAACGCGGTTTCCACCAGCATCGCCGGCATGTCCGAAGTACGCAGCACCGCGAAGTTGGCGCGCTCGATGTTCGGCTTGTGGTTGTTGCCGATCCGCTTCAGGCCGCCCAGCACATGGCCGGCCGCGTCCTCGGACGCCTTCATGTAGCCGCTCTGGGCCAGATCCAGCAGCACGTTGGCGAGCGTGCCTTCGGTCTGCTGCAGGCGCACGCCACCGACCAGGTCGGCCGCGTTTTCCTTGTCCGCCAGCCAGCGGGCGCGCTGCGAAGAGGCTCCCTTGGTCGACAGCACGTACACCGACGAGCCCGTGGCCGAACGGTTTTCCGCCGCGTCGGCATGGATCGAAATGAAGATGTCGGCCTTGTTCGCACGCGCCTTCTGCGCGCGCATCGGCAGCGGAATGAACACGTCGCTGTCGCGGGTCAGGTAGGCCTTCAGGCCCGGCGTCGCGTTGACCTGACGGGCCAGTTCACGCGCTACGGCCAGGGTCACATCCTTCTCGCGCTTGCCGGTCGGGCCGATCGCACCGGGGTCCTGGCCGCCGTGGCCCGGATCGATGGCCACCACCAGGTGGCGCATGCCAGCCTGCATGCGGATGCGCGAGGCATCGCTGGGCATGGCCGGACGCGGTGGCACCACCGTGGTCGGAACCGGTGCAGGCGCTGTGGCCGGCGGCGTGGTTACCACGGCGGCGGTACGCTGGCCGGCAAGGATCGCAGCCGGCGATGCGGACGGCGTACTGCTGGCAGCCGTGCCCGCTGCCGCGACCTGGGCCGGTGCAGTGGACGGGGCCGGGGTCGGAGTAGCCGGTGTGGCAGCGGCGGCGCTGGCCTGCTGCTGTACCTGCGCGGTCAACAGCGCGGTGGCGCGCGCGGCGTCGTTGCGCGACTGCGCGCTCTCGGCCGGCGTCGGTGCGGGCGTGTTGACCGGTGCCTGCGGCTGCACCGCCGGCGTCGCTGGCGGGCGGCTGGCGGCCACGGCCGGGCCATCGCCCGGCCATTCGATCACCAGCTTGGATTCATTGCCTTCGCGCTGCATCTGTGGGCGGAACGGCGCCACCGATTCAGCGAGGTCGAAAACGACACGGAAGGTCCCCGGCACCGGCTGTCCGGTACGCACCGCCGTGACCACGCCCTGCGCGGCCGGCATTTTCAGGTTGCGTATGGCGCTGGAGTCCGGGAAATCGACCACCAGGCGGTTCGGACCGGCCAACGACAGGGTCTTGTAACCGCCACTGCCGACCAGCGAGATCTCGGCACGGGTGCCGGTGGCGCCGGTATTCAGCAGGACCTGACGGACTTCACCGGCCCACGCACTGACGCTCGCCAGACTCAGTCCGACGGCGGCACAGATGGCAATGAGACGGTTCCCCGGGCGCATGGCTCAGGATTCAATCACCGCGCTGAACGGAATGCAACACCTTTTTCCTTAATAATCCGTAACCTGCCGGTGTTTGTTCTCGTCAGCCGACAGAAATGGCCTGCAAGTCGCCCCCTTGGGGGAGCCGTTCCAGCCATTCATGTCCGACGTCGCTGGCTCCAGTGAGACGGACGCGACGCCCCTGCCCCTCGATCTCCAGCGCCACCACCAGGTCGGTCGGCGGCAGCGCGCCAGCGCCGCGTTCCGGCCATTCCACCAGCCACAACACCGCGCTGCCCTCGTCCAGCCCGAGAAAATCGAGCTCGCCGGCCTGGCCGATCCGGTACAGATCCAGATGCCAGGCCTCGCCACCGCTGGCCAGCGGATAGCGCTCGACCAGGGTGTAGGTCGGGCTGCGGATCGCCCCCTGCACGCCCAGTGCGCGCAGCAGTGCGCGGGCGGTGGTGGATTTGCCGGCGCCCAGGTCGCCGCGCAGTTCGACCAGCGCCTGCGGCGGTCGGGTGGCGGCCAGCCACTGCCCGAGCAGTTCAGTGGCAGCGCTGTCGGCAAGGAAGAAATCGATCATCGGGAAAGTTCCGGGTTGGCCAGTCGCCGCAGCGGCGACAGCAGATCAGTTGGAAGCAGGCCGCGCGCGCCGTCGGCGGCAGCGACGTCGCCGGCAAGCGCATGCAACAGCGCACCAGCGGCAGCGGCATCGAAGGCGGCCAGGCCTTGCCCACGCAGGCTGGCGATGATGCCTGTCAGCAGGTCTCCCATGCCACCCACGGCCATGCCGGGATTGCCAGCCGCGATCAGTCGTGGCCGTTGCCCCGGCGCTGCGACGATGCTGCCGGCGCCCTTCAGCACCACCACGGCGTGGAAGCGCTCGGCCAGTGCCTGTGCGCAGGTGAAGCGATCGGCCTGGATGTCAGACGTGCTGCAACCCAGCAGGCGCGCGGCCTCGCCCGGGTGTGGCGTAAGGATGGCGTCCGGCAGCGCGCGCGGATCCTGCGCCAGCAGGTTCAGTGCATCGGCATCGACCACCAGTGGCCTGGGGCTGGCCAGCACCCGCGCAAACAGTGCGCGCGCCCATTCGTCCTGGCCCAGACCGGGGCCGATCGCCACCACCCTGGCCTTGTCCAGCAGTGCCGGCAGCGCGTCACCATCTTCCAGTGCATGGGTCATGGCTTCGGGCAGCCGCGCCAGCAACGGGCCAACGTGGTCGCGGCGGGTGCCCAGGCTCAGCAATCCAGCACCCGCGCGCAACGCCGCTTCAGCCGCCATGGCGATGGCGCCGCCGCTGCCATGGTTGCCGCCGACGCACAGCACGTGCCCGGATTCGCCCTTGTGGGTATTGGTGCGGCGCGGCGGCAGCAGGGCTGGCAGGCGCACCTGCGTCCAGAGCTGCGCAGCGGGTGACACGCCCTGCCATGCGGCCGCGGGTAGCTGCAGCGGCGCCAGCGCCTTCCGCCCGCAATGGTCCAGCGCATCGCCGGTGTACAGCCCGCGATGCGGCACGATGAACTGCACGGTCAGCGCCGCCCTCACCGCCTCGCCCGGTACGGCGCCGCGGTCGGCATCCACGCCACTGGGGACGTCCAGCGCCAGAACCGGTGCCGCCTGCGCGTTGAGCGCGGCAATCAGCGTCCGCGCCACGCCTTCCGGCGCGCGATCGAAGCCCAGACCGAACAGGGCATCAACCCAGATATCGGCCTCGGGAAGCGCGCCGTCGAAATCGGTGAGGGTGCCGCCGTCGGATGTGAATTCCGATGCTGCACGCTGTGCCAGCGCGGTTGACGGTGGCTTCCCCGGCAAGGCGATCACCGTCACCTCACGTCCGGCCTGCAGCGCATGGCGGGCCAGCACATGGCCGTCGCCGCCGTTGTTGCCCGCACCAACCACCACGCCGATCCGCTGCGCCTGCGGCCAATGCTGCAGCAGGCACTGCCAGGCGGCCTGGCCGGCCTGTGCCATCAGGCCCCAACCGCCCTCGGCGGCCAGCGCCGAGGCCTGCGCATCAAGCGCACGCGCGGCAGCGGAATCGAACAGATCGGCAAGGTTGGCCATACGGGGATTTTATACTGGTGCACATGTCCCCCGTCCCCGCCCCTGTCGATCCGGCCCAGGCCGTGCAGCGCATCCGCGAACTCGCCCGTGCGCATGGCTTCCAGCGCTGTGGCATCGCCGGCATCGAGCTGGGCGAGGATGAAGCGCACCTGGCTGACTGGCTGGGCCAGGGCCTGTACGGCACGATGGACTGGATGGCGCGCCACGGCACCCTGCGCGCGCGCCCGGCCGAACTGCTGCCCGGCACCGTGCGGGTGATCTCGGTGGGCATGGACTACAGCCACAAGGACGATACCGAAGCTTGGGCAACCCTGGCCGACCCGGGCCGCGCCTACGTGGCCCGTTACGCTTTGGGTCGCGACTACCACAAGCTGATGCGCAACCGCCTGCAGAAGCTGGCCACGCAGATCAACGATGAAGTGGCACCGCTGGGCTACCGCGTATTCGTCGATTCCGCCCCCGTGCTGGAACGCGCACTGGCGCGCAATGCCGGCCTGGGCTGGATCGGCAAGCACACCTGCCTGATCGACCGCCATGGCGGCTCCTGGTTCTTCATCGGCGAGATCTACATCGATATCCCGCTGCCGATCGATGCAGCGGCCACAGCACACTGCGGTACCTGCACGCGCTGCATCGATGTCTGCCCGACCCAGGCCATCACCGGCCCGCAGCGGCTGGACGCGCGGCGCTGTATCTCCTACCTGACCATCGAGCACGACGGCGCCATTCCCGAAGAGATGCGGCCGTTGATCGGCAACCGCATCTACGGCTGTGATGACTGCCAACTGGTCTGCCCCTGGAACAAGTTCGCCAAGCGTACCGACGAAGCCGACTTCCGCGCGCGCAACAACCTCGATACCGCGCGGCTGGACCAGCTGTTCGCCTGGGATGAAGCCGAGTTCCTGCGCCGTACCGAAGGCAGCCCGATCCGGCGCAGTGGCCATGAACGCTGGCTGCGCAACATCGCCGTGGCCCTGGGCAACGCACCGTCCTCTGCCGAAGCGCTCGCCGCATTGCATACCCGCATCGATGATCCCTCGCCGCTGGTGCGTGAACACGTGCAGTGGGCGCTGGGCCAGCACACGGTGCGCTGACGTGCGATCCTGAGCGCCCGTTCCGCCCGCAGCACGCCGTTCCCATGCAGCCACGCAACAACGACATCCTCACCCCCAGCCAGCTCAACACCCTGGCCCGCGACCTGCTGGAAGGCAGCTTCCCGGCGATCTGGGTCGAGGCAGAACTGGGCAGCGTGGCGCGCCCTGCCTCCGGGCACCTGTATTTCACCCTGAAGGACGCACGTGCGCAGCTGCGCGCGGCAATGTTCCGGATGAAGGCGCAGTACCTGAAGTTCGTGCCGCGCGAAGGCATGCGCGTGCTGGTGCGCGGCAAGGTGACCCTGTACGACGCCCGTGGCGAGTACCAGATGGTGCTGGACCACATGGAAGAAGCCGGCGAAGGCGCGCTGCGCCGCGCCTTCGAGGAGCTGAAGGCACACCTGGAGGCCGAGGGCCTGTTCGACCCGGCACGCAAGCGGCCGCTGCCGGCGCACGTGCAGCGCCTGGCAGTGATCACCTCGCCCACCGGTGCCGCCGTACGCGACGTGCTGAGCGTGCTCGGCCGCCGCTTCCCACTGCTGGAAGTGGACCTGCTGCCGACCCTGGTCCAGGGCAGCAGTGCCGCCGCGCAGATCACCCGCCTGCTGCAGGCCGCCGACGCCAGTGGCCGCTACGACGTGATCCTGCTGACCCGCGGCGGCGGCTCGCTGGAAGACCTGTGGGCCTTCAACGATGAAGCCCTGGCCCGAGCGATCGCCGCCAGCAACACGCCGGTGGTGTCGGCGGTGGGCCACGAGACCGACTTCAGCCTCAGCGACTTTGCCGCCGACCTGCGCGCACCGACGCCGTCGGTGGCGGCCGAACTGCTGGTACCCGACCAGCGCGAACTGGCCCTGCGCCTGCGCCGCACGGCCGCCCGCATGGTGCAGCTGCAACGGCATGCGATGCAGCAGGCGATGCAGCGCGCCGACCGCGCCCTGCTGCGCCTGAACGCACAGAGCCCGCAGGCGCGGCTGGACCTGCTGCGCCGCCGCCAGCTCGATCTGGGCCGGCGCCTGCATGCCGCGTTCAACCAGCAGCAGGAACGCCGTGCCGCACGCCTGCGCCATGCGGCGGCGGTGCTGCGCGGGCACCATCCGCAACGCCAGCTCGACGCGATGCAGCGCCGCCTGGCAGCCCTGCGCGGGCGCCCGCAGATTGCGATGCAGCGTCTGCTGGAACGCGATGCACTGCGCCTGCGCGGGCTGGCGCGTTCGCTGGAAGCGGTCAGCCCGCTGGCGACCGTGGCGCGTGGCTACAGCATCCTGACCCGCAGTGACGATGGTGCCCTGGTGCGGCACGTCGACCAGGTGCAGCCGGGTGACGCCCTGCAGGCCCGCGTTGGCGACGGCGTGATCGAGGTGCAGGTCAAGTAAAGGGGTGTTCGGCAGGGCTGCGCCCTGCACCTGCAGAAGCGTTCAAGCAACAGCAACAGCCGAAGCAACAGCCAAAGCTGGTATTCCGTGGGATGGCGGGGCGGTGTGGCTGTGCAGGACACGCCGTAAACCCATCCATGGGGGCTCGATGGCGCCATCCATGGCGCCAACGGTCCTGCACAACCACACCGCCCCGCCTCTGACAGATTCCGGAGGCTGTTGGTAGTTGTCGACCTTGGTCGACACGGTAGATCCACGCATGCGTGGATGAATCTCCATCGGAATCGAATATTTCGATATCGGAACGATTTGAGCCGAGCATGGCTCGGCTCTACAGAAGAGCGAACAGATTGCGAGAATCTGTCGAAGGCGGGGTGGGTCCGGTTGCGGGGGCGTGAGCCGCATGGGCCCGAGGCATGCCTCGGGCGGGTTGGGCACGACGCCCAACCCCGGTCTTGCCGTGTGCGCAG